>JBKJYK010000197.1:0-2518 GCA_046715515.1 Candidatus Nitrosocosmicus sp. | reverse complement strand
TAATGGAACTACGTGAGACACAAGTTAGCCGATATATCCTAAAAGACTTGCCAATGATACCATGTGTTTCAAAGAAAATGGATGAAATAATAAAGAGTTTAGGATAAAGCAAGCCAAAAAAAACATCAAACAAAATTAAAAATATTTATAAAAACATTTGTCCTATCTTTATTTGTTGTTTTACAGGTTATATCCTTTTATGTCATTTGTGGATTCTTTATACTTTGAGAAATTTTCATCATACGATTTGACTTGCCAAACAAATTCACCATCTGCTGCTACTGCTGCGGCGGCGCATACAGCTGCTGAATCATCATTACCTGGGACATCGTTTTCCTCTCATTTTCAATCATCGTCATCATCACCAATTGATAGTGAACTATCATACTCTGACAAAAAACCTGAATCCAATTCAAATCCCGTTGCAGCATTGAAAGAATGGGCTATTGTGTGCAAAGCGGCAGAAGAGGGGAAACAAGTTTTATTATTTAGGAAGGGTGGCATTATGGAATACCGTAACGGTTTTGAACTTAAACACAAAAACTTTTTTCTTTTTCCGACCTTTGAGCATCAATCGATGGATTCAATTCGAAATGAATATAAGGAAAAACTAAAAAATTTAGATAAGCCGGTTCATACTGCCACATATAAGCATACCCGTTTAAATTCATCAATCAAAAACAATTCTGATCAAGCACAAAATGTCACAAATATTGATTTGTTTGTTGAGATAAATTATTTTAGTGAAATCAATGATATAAACAAATTAGAAAAACTGGAAAAGTTCCATATTTGGAATGATGAGTATGTGAAAATGAGGTTTAATTACAATCCTAAAAATCCTCTCTATCTGATACTATTGAGGACCTACAAATTAAATGATACATTAAAGATTAACAATAAACCTGAATGGTCTGGTTGCAAATCTTGGATCCAACTTGATCTAAAAGATAAAGCATTGGAAAACTGTTTTAAAAACAATTCCACTCCTGATTTTGAATATTTAAAATCAATCAGTAAGCCTTGTATAGACGATATTACTTTTAATAAATTAACTAAAGAATTGAGGGATATTGTTTAATGAAATATCGAAATCTAGGTAATAGTGGGATCAAAGTCAGCGAAATTGGCTTTGGGACATGGACTTTAGGTTTGGATTGGTGGGGAAAAAAACTTGAAGAAGAAGAATCTATAAAACTGTTAAAGCATGCTTATGATATTGGAATAAACTTTTTTGAAACTGCTGATATGTATGGAAAGGGTAAAAGTGAAAAAATACTATCAAAGGCATTTAAAAATATGCGTAACGATGTAATCTATTCTACTAAATGGGGTTATGACATGTACAATGCAGAACAAATAGGACATAATGAAATTCCACAAAAACATAATACCGATTTCTTAAGTTTCGCATTGACTGAAAGCATGAAGAGATTGGAGACTGATTTCATAGATGTTTATAGTTTACATAACCCTAGAATGGAGGCAATAAAAAATGATCTGTTATTTGGTGAATTGGATAATCTTGTGAAATCTGGGAAAATCAAAAGTCATGGTGTTGCTTTAGGTCCGGCAATAGGTTGGAAAGATGAAGGACTTTATGCTATTGAGAACAGAAATATAGTTAGTTTACAAACTGTTTACAATATTTTAGAACAAGATCCGGGACGTGAATTTTTGGGGGCTATTGATAAAAAAAACAGAGCAGTGGGATTAATGGTAAGAGTGCCCGATGCTTCTGGTATTTTGACTGGTAAAGTAAATGAAAACACTGTAATGGGTAAGAATGACCATAGAAGCGTAAGGAAAAAAGAATGGATCATCCAATCGATGAAAAAAATAGAAAAACTTAAGCCAATTGCTGATTCTCATGGATGGGGTATCACTGAAATTGCTGTCAAATATATATTATCACAAGAACAAATATCTGTTGTATTACCTACTGTTACCAACATTGAGGAAATAGATACATTTGCCCAGCTATCTGACGGAAACTACTTGAATGCAAATGAGAAAAAGCAAATAGAACAAATGTATGAGAATAATTTCTATCTTCCTGACTTGATAGCTTGATGTTTTTTATACTGTTGAGTATTGAAAAATATCTCAATGGAAAACTCAAAAGTCAAATTCAGGTATGGATATAAAAAATTAAACTTTTATATATTACTCAAAGTATTTGACGCGTTCTTTTTTAAATTCCCTTGAGCTAAATAATATTCGATAATTTTTAATTCCAATTACTGTTGAAATTTCTTTAGCTATTTTTTCTGCCGCTTCTATTGTTCGTGAGTGGATCATACTAAAAAGATTGAACTCCCAATCAGGGTAAACCGGACGTCTATAACAGTGACTCACTTGGGGAAATGATGCAATTTTCATACCTTTTTCGTCTATGTTTTCTTCTTCAGGAATCTTCCAAACTATCATTCCATTTGCTGTAAAACCTGCTTGCCTGTGCCTTAGTATGGCTGCAAATCTTCTCATTATCCCAATATTTTCATATTCGTTAATTTTG
>JBKJYK010000196.1:0-7070 GCA_046715515.1 Candidatus Nitrosocosmicus sp. | reverse complement strand
ATTAACCTTTGATTTCCTATCGAAAGTTTTTCTTAAATAAAAATCATTTAGCACGAGAAGTTCTGTGATGGTTAGCCGACCCCTTAAAGTGTATATAGCCTATATTTTAATTACAATTTTGCCAGATATAACCTTCAATAAAACACTACATCAGACATATTCATGTTAGTCGTAATAGCTATATAATTTGGCAAATATCTTATAATATTCTGACAAAATTAAGCTAAAATATAATATAATTAACCAATAAGTTTAAGTTTATGATATTTTATAGTTTATCAAATGAACAACAAAGGAAAGCTAATTTCAAACCTAAGAAAAACTATAGGAGAAAACAAGTGGGTAGCAATATCTGGTTTCGTTGCAGTTGCTTCAGTTACTGCTGTAAGCGTATTACCAGATATTGTACTCGCAAAAAGATCGTAATGTAAAAGATAGTTTCCAAGTGACTACTACCTCTTACCAAACTCCTTTTTTATGTCATTTTGTAAGTGATACAAGAGAAGAGCGTTCAACCTCCGATGATCTCAGGGAGAGTTTCATTAAGGATTTAGATGAAAAAGAACGCAACAAATTCGCTACTTCTGAAGCCAAAGTGCTGATTCTTTCAACAATGATAGATTTAGAGGCAGATTTAGTTGGTCTCATACTTTTAACCAAAGGTGTTGATTATCTCCGTATCAATGTTGAAGACATACCAAACGAGATCAAGATTAGTATACAAGGAGAGGAACAACCAGTAACAATTACAAAAAGGAACCTGTTCGTAAACCTTGCAAAGGTTGAGGTCGTATTTGTAAGACACTTTGATAATAACAATGTAGATTTTGAAGGTAATGGTGCATTTGTTGACAGGTTTATGCGAGAACAATGGCTACACACTCTTGAAATTATAAAGGAAGGAACATCCAACGCAAGATGGATAAGCAGTTTTGATGCAGTCGAAAAGATACGGTACAACAAAGCAAGGCAGCTATCTGTTGCAAAATCTGTCGGTGTTTTTGACGTTCCTGATACCATCATTACAAATGATCCTAACCAGGCAAGAAAGTTCTACTACAACCATGGCTATAATGTAGTAGTGAAATGCTTACATCACCATCTTGTGCAAATCAAAAACAAAGCATATATGATTTACACCCACCGGCTCTCTGAGGATGATCTCTCAAAGCTTGATGAATCCCTTGCATTGGCTCCGTGCATATTTCAAAAGAGAATAGAGAAGAAATATGAGCTTCGCGTCACAGTCGTAGGAGACCAAGTCTTTGTTGCAAAATTAAATTTGAAAACAAAGCAAGCGCTAGAACAAGACATTCATCTCTGCAAGTCTGCGGATGATGTTGATATTGAACCATTCTTTGACTTGACGCAAGATGTCAAAAATAACATCCGTGAGTTGGTCAAGGTATTCGGACTCGAATACGGTAGCCTTGATTTTATTGTAGACAAGAATGACAAACTCATTTTTCTTGAAGTTAATCCTACTGGTGACTGGGCTTATATTGAAGAGACCACAGGCATGCCCATCACAGAAGCAGTAACGAATCTAATTATGGAATACAACCACCTTATCTAGAAAATATTATTATCTATACTTATTTCTTCAGTTTCATGCTAGCAAAAAAAAACAGAAAATCAAAAATTAGACATTAGGAAAATAATGGGCTCAAACAACATAGGGGCTCAGTCACTTTTTAGCTTTGACTAAGGGGGTTTGAGCAAGGCAGGTAAACGGGTTCAATGGATTTTAAAATGAATTTCTTTATTTTAACTTTATTTTAGAGCTTGGCCCATTGACCTGTGCTAAAAGGATCTAACCAAAACTTGAGATATATTTTGGGTTCAAGTTTCATTTTTTTAATTGTGAAATCACTACAGAAAATAATTTCAAAAGTATTATTTAACGTGAATAAACCGAACGAAATAAGCCAAATCAATAAGGAGTACCTTGAGCCCTTTGATTTGATAATGCTTTTATGTACCATTCAAACTCGTCAAGAAATTTATCAACTCTTTTATCATAGGACTCATCAATTAGGATTCCATTTTTATCAATAACTTTATGTACTCTTGGTATTCCTAATGATGAAGGTATTGATGGTGCACCAAGCTCCGCGAATATCAATCTAAGCTGCTGTGCAGCATTTATTCCACCAAACATGCCAGGAGAATAGGAAACAATTGCAGAAGGTTTAAAATAATACTCTTCTAAAAAGTAGTCTAAAGTGTTTTTCAATGCACTAGAAGTATTATGATTATATTCGGGTGTTACGGGGACAAATCCTTCAGCAACTTTGATTTTATTTTCTAAATCATTTAATTTTTCAGAAGGATTATCCATTTCTTTATACATTCTATCAAGTAATGGTAAATCTAGTTCCATTGGATCTATAAAGAAAACGTTGTGATTCCTTGCCTTTAATTTTCTTTCAATCCACCTAGCTACTCTAATACCCTTTCTGTCTCTTCTAACGGAGCCAACAAATACCGCAATAATCGCCAATAGAATCAAATGCTCACATTATTATTAAAGTACTTTTATTTAGAAGGAAAATAATCATCAAAATATTCAGTTCTGTCATTAATATATTAAACAGTTCTCTCAATACGGATTTTCTCGCTAGCAGAATGAATTTAATGTCTTAGTTCCAAAACCTACCCTTGTGGATATTTGGTATCACAATCGGTTGAAATAGGATGTAAACTAATCATATTCTCCTAACTTTTACTTCTATCTTTCTATCCTTAATTTAAAGTCTAAAAACGGATCATTTTCGAATCATCAATTTTATAATCCAAAAATAAATAAGACCATACAACCAAACAATTTATTAAAACACTTTGGTGACTCCGAGGCTCCGACTGATTCGCCATCCATCATTTAACATCTGGAGACAAGGACACTACAGATGTAAATTCACTACTTTCAAATATTCTAAACTCTAAAAAATATCAAAAATCCTCAATCATTATCTCCCAAATTATATGTCATATCCCAAAAAAGGTTTTCATAGTCACAGGCAATAGCAAAATGATTTTTCATCCTATCTTTGGATTTTTCATCTTGTTTTTCACTTAAAACATTTAGAAATTGCTTTAATTCTTCCACTTGTTTTTGCGATTCATTTGAACAATAGAACTGTATCCAATTTCTAAAAATCTCATTTTTGATATGGTATTTTGACAACATTTGCGCTATTTCAAGATATGTCCATGGACATGGCGCCATTGCGGATATTATATCATTAAAATTGCCGCTAGAGGTTATCTGTAAAAGATAACCTGAGTATTCCAGAGTAGTTTTGTTTGGAGAAACAATTTGTTTAGTGTTACCAGAGTTATTAGAAAAATCAGAAATCATATCAAGCAACTGTCTTTGCATTTTCATCTCTGAATCAACAGTACTTATGTACAGACCGTCTAACCATTCTTTCATTTGATAATCAGTGGTTTTTTGTTCTGCAGATCGTAAAAATCTTGAAAACACTTGAAGAAAATAATGGTCCTGCTCCAAATAAAACAAGAATTTGTTCATGTCTAAAATACCTTTGGAAAGTTCTATTACGAATTTATGGTCCAGTATATTTTGCCATCTTTTAATGGAGTGTTGTTTTATTTCATCTGCAAATGTTAGTTCCATTTCGTTTTCAATTATTGTCTGATGGATGAATGAATATATTGTTTAACAACCTGTTCTCATGAATGACACGACATAAAGCAATCAATGAGTATCCAAAAACATTTTTTATCCTGCTCTTCACTGTCCTTGTTTAGGTATCCAGCGTATTGTTACATATTATAATAGTTTAGAAAAAATCAAATAGTAGTTCAAAAAGAAATGGTTGTTCTTGTTGGTGATAATTAATGCTTATCCAATTACTGATGATATTTAATCTACGGAAAAAATTGAATTATTTGAGATTTTTTGCTGTGGAATAAAAAAGGATAAATTATTAGAACATAGAAATTGCTTATGTGAAGGATAAACCATTTGATTTTCATGGTGTGACGTTTACTATCAAGGTTCTTACATCTGAAACAAACGGTAAATATAATATTCTGGATGTAATTTATCCGCCTAATATGGGAGACGACCCCTCCATCACATATACATCCCAAAGGTTCAGAAACCTTTTACGTAATTGAAGGCAATTATGAATTCATTTTAAATGGAAAGCCGGTAACAGGTAGGTCTAGAGATGCAATCTTTATTCCAAAAGAAACTTCACATAGATTTATTGTAGGGAATAAAGGCGGACATGCTCTTATAATCAGCCCTCTACAACTTGAGTTGTATTTTTTCAAAGTAAGCGAATTGCTTAGCAAAGATGAAGTTTCCTATAAAACAGAATCAAACATAGGAGAACAATATGGTCAGGTTTTCCTAAATGACATAAAAGATGGAAATGATTAAAATCTAATGATACTGCATTTTTCTGCATTAGAAAAGCAGTATCAAAATCATTTATTACACAAAACTTTTATTGGTTTACTCCCGTATTACAAGAATTTATCAATGATGTTTCTGTACCTTCTGAATTCAAATAGCCTGGAAAAAATGACTATGGTATTTTATCCTCTGAGGCATAGTCAAAAGAAAAGATAAGTAAACTAATTATACTTTACTAAAAGAGAAGATATCAAATCATACAATGGACTTGTGTTGAAATTCCCAAAAAATTGTAATCAGTATTGAATGACGAAATTAATAATTGATTATATATTATCCTATAACACCATTATCCATGAATTACTTTTCATTTGCAAAGATAAAGGGCTCAAACAACAGAAGAGCTCAGTTACTTATTAGCGATAATTTAAGGGGTTTGAGTATGATAGGTAAAAGGGTTCAATTGACATCAATATATAATTATTATATTTAAAAGTTAAAAATAGCAGACAGTGGAGAAGCTTGCTTAAATCGCTTATTCAAAGATAAAAATGCAAACAATATCAACTTCGATATTGTTATTATTAACACATATCTGATTGACAAATCCGGTCTTGATATCGCAAAAGAAATACATAAAATAATTTCAAATCAGAGGATTGTTGTTATCTCTACTAGTTCCATTCAATATTTATCTAAAGAACAATTGGACTTTGCAGGTATTGATCAAGAAGAGATACTTACTATACCTTTTAGATTTTTACATATTATATCTTTGTTAAAACTAGATTAAAAAAAATATAGATCATAACGAATATGAGTAACTTATATGCTACATTTTCTTGCTTCAGTGGGTTCAAAGACTAAAGTATTTGGTTATAAAAGAAATCCTCACATACATTGAATTTGAGCCTTTAATGTATTTTTTAATCTTTTCATTTATTGAATTCTATCAGCATATGCTCTTGCAGTATAATAATTAAAATCTCCCGTGCTCATAAGAAAGTTAAAGTTTACAGTCGATCCAGGCTCAAATATATAAAAAGCGGATGAAATGAATCTACTGGTATCTCTTATCGTGTTATTATTAGCATCATGCAGCGTAACGTCAACTTTTATGTTCTCTACACTTTCTGTTGAGTTGTTAAATACTATACCGTTTACGGATATCAATCAAGTTGGACTTTCTCCCAAGGTTATATTGGAAATAGCAAGATTGATTGTATTTGATTGAGAAGTAGATATACCACCAGTTGATTGAGCTTGAGATGGATAAAAAGACATCAGGAGAAGCATAGTTGTCGATATCATAAAACTACTACTAATAATTATATTACCAGATTTTAAGGGATTCATCTAAAACTATTAACATATGTCATAACCACAAAAATAAATCATTCTATGTGTTGCACAAACTATAATTCAATCCATTTTTTAATGCGTTATTGTTCTGACCTTGAAAACTAACCTATCCATTCTATTGAATGCTATTTTACCTATCGAAATCGTGTTTTATGCTACTATAGTAAATAGAATTATAACATAATTGTAAGCAGTTACCCAATCATAAAGATAATTGGGATACTTTGTTGTCTTCCTATAGCAACACCATAGGCAAGTTGTTATCATTATATTATAAGGCGATGAGCAACGTACCTCACCCGAAGGGTGTTGCCAATGAGACAATCCACGCAATAGAAAAAGTTTCTAATGGAAATGATTTAACTTTGTTGAGTGTAGTAGAAAGCTTTGCGGGCAACCCTTATGGTATCTCCTTCATTTCCATTTTCCTTAAACAAATTAACAATACAGTTCCAAGCATATGAGCCCATGTAGTTAGTGGGTCCAAGGGGTTTAGTAATTGATATATTACGAATCCGAATTATCTGCTTTTTTAAGATATACCATAATTCAATTATTTTTCAATAAGGGTATAATTTTCATTCGTATGCGTATGGGGATTGTATTGAACTACCGAATACGCCATAAATATTTCCAATAGAATTATCCCGGAAGTTCCAGGATTTGTTGTCGATGTGTAATTTATTGAATGACTCCTGCTTTTTGTTATCCACCCTATTATATACTGCCTCTCCAATAATAATTTGATTCGGACTCGCAAATGATGTCATCTTTGTTGCAATATTAATTGTGTATCCCAAAACATCCAAGTGCAGTTCTGGTGATATATTTGTAATGTATTTTTTATTATGGTCATTACTATCCCTTTTCTTTTAGACTCTGTTCCTCCACAATATCATATGTCTTTATTTTAAACTCATATTGAGCTACTGCATTTTCACCAACATCAATACCAACTCTTATGCCTAATTCGTGATAGCCGTATTCTTCCAATATCGGGTTTATCATTCATTTATGATCTTTACCATTGAATATCCGCAATCAACTGCATTGCTACAGGGCAAATACAACTTATCCTTCGCTGTGAAAAAGAAAGCCAATACTGCGTCCCCTACATATTTAAGAACATACCCCCGTATGCATCTACAATGATAGAGATTCTAGAGTAAACGCTTGTATGATTGGAGCCAACATCTTCAAAGACAAATTCATTGAAAGCTTTGTGGAACATACCAAATTAAGATGCAGAATTACAAGAACAACATCGGTATTCACAAATTTCTCAAGTAGTTCTTTAGAGCTTTCTAAAGGTGTACTG
>JBKJYK010000195.1:0-2653 GCA_046715515.1 Candidatus Nitrosocosmicus sp. | reverse complement strand
GACTTGTTCATTAGTAAAAGATGGAGTTAAAAGTTTAAATAGTTAATTTTTTTATATAGTAAAATCTTATATATGATTACAGTTGTATCTCATCATTATAAGTCATACCTCTATTTAATCTAGAATTATTAAATTATCTCATCGACCTGTTTCGTCTTTTTCTATAATCCATAATGACTCTAAGAATATAATATCCCATACTCATAATATTTCGGCCTCTGCCCATATTCTCTAATGATCAGTAAAAGTTATAACCTTATACAAAACCTTATACTCAAGCGTTTTTTTTCCTAATATGCCATATTCTTAAAAGTGATTTTTAGAATTTAAGTGTAAATTGTGGCATTAAAATTGAAGTATTATGTGAATTTCATCTATGCTTGTTTTTTAGATATTTTTATTAATTATTTGATTTGTTGTTTATTATATGACTTAAATGATGTGTCATTTTAAATAATGGGCTTATCTTTTGCAAAACGGTTCTTTGCATCCTCTTCAGTTATTTTGAATCTCAAAGTGTGACCATCATAATCTTTTACTAACTCCTTGGGAATGCATAACAGTAATTTATCAATTAACCCCTTCTCAATTAAGACTTCTGTATCATTTACTTCTTTTACTTCACCCAATGCCTCTCCGTTTAAACCCCTTGCTTCTTTCTTTATTACAGCCGGCCAATCAATAGTAGAACTCATTACTCAAAAACTTTAAAAAAATAGTATAAATACGTTTTTTTTACTGACTAATTAAAAAGTAAAAAGTTGTTGGCCTACTTAGGCAATATAATTCAAAGATCTGTATTTATTTGACAAATTCCAAGAGGCCCAGGAAATGAAAATTTTGAATTTTATATAATCTGGCAATGGGCGTTTCCCCATCTAATGGTTGGACAAATTCTGTGGTCATAGGTTACATGATGCAGTAACAGGTGAAAATCAATCTATTGACAAAGGTAAGATTACAGTAGTCAAATAGACATTTGAAGATTGACGATTTGAACTTTTAAGCAAATCTGTTTAAAGACCTATGGTGGTTTATGATGCTCAAAGTTATGGGGGAATATACTAATATTATATTTAAATAAAACGCATAAAAAAAGTTAAAAAGACAAATAGCGATCAGTGTTTTTATGGTGTCTGCATCTTTACCGTGATGATGGCAAAAGGAAATTTTTGAATGATTTCATTTTTTTATCTACTCAATTTTGCTATTTGTATCTTTCAGTCGATGGGGAAAAAATGGTTTGTAGTTATTCAGTGAGTGATGAATCACACTTATAAGCCAAACATGGTTACAAGGACACATGTCAAGCAATGAGTCAGGAGAAGAAAATGCAAAAATGATGCCTCCATCTAATAATGATAGTGAAGATAATTTGGCTGTGGGTGGCTCTGAAAAAATATCAGAACTATTGCATTCATCTAAAATCACAGTGTTGAAAGAAGGTGTGAAAGATTTCATTGATGTTGATATTGGAAATATTGAAGAAGGCAATGTTTATGGTATAGAATATCGGGGGGATGTGTATGGGATAGAGAAACTATCCGATGGCAAAATAATATTTTATGAGACTGTTGATTAGTAATGAATAACTACGAAATACACCCAATAAAAAACCCGACTCAAAGAACTTTAAAAAAAATAATTGTTATTGATCCGAAATCATTTGTAACCTACAAGGTAAAGGATAAAGAAACATGGAGTTGGTACAGAAAAAAGTCTGAGAAATGGTTCATCCACTATGACAGTAATACGCATCATTTAAGAGTGTCGAGGATGGAATAACAGCAACTCAAGAGGTTTTTTGAATTATATGATGTGATGAATATACTCTTTAACATCTAGTTCAAAAAAAAAATATGATTATCTTTTTTCCCATTTTTTATTTTTTATTCATAACTTAATTATCAAATCTGTTTTACATTTTTAGTTAACGCGATGCTATGGTTGTTTTAAGATGTACAGTCCAACAATTGCCAAAAACCATCAATCCAAAGCCATTCGCATATTTTGACAATTTCTATTTATCTTTGCATTGTAAACCTTCCTATAAGCGTTAGTTCATTTAGTAACATGGCTGTGTAATGAAATAAGATGGCATCATAACTCTTATAAAAAACAGTTTTGATTGATGCTTAATATGATGACTAAAACAAAAATATCATGGCAGAACTTACAAACAAACATAATAAAACGGTTAAATTGAGCTATTATAAAAAAATGCTTGTTATATGTTGGTCGTATAAAGATTTGAGTCCGTATTAAAAACCTGTCTTATTTATGTCATTTAGTTAGTCGTGTTATTGGGTGTCAATTGGAAACATCAATGTGGACTTTACCAATTTAACAATGGGGATATAAATGGATTGAGGGTTGGTACCAATACCCTCCACAAAATTGTAGTTGCCTGTCATTTTGTTTAATTCGATAAATTTCTTGTTTGGTCTTTCTTCCAATATGTGATAGTGAGCAACTACCCCACCAACTATGCCGGTATGGATAAATAGTATTTCTTTATCCTGACATGTTATATTATAAAGTAACGGCGTTATACTCATAAAAGACTGGGAGGTGTAAAGTATGACATTTAGCATTTCTTTTAGATTTTCATACTGCAAATAGGTGGTAAACCATTCGGCCTGTGACATATGCT
>JBKJYK010000194.1:0-4905 GCA_046715515.1 Candidatus Nitrosocosmicus sp. | reverse complement strand
GTGATAATTAGAGGATGGAATGATGACGAGGTTACAGAATTTGCACAATTCTCAAGGGAGACTGGAGTCACAGTGAAGTTTATAGAATTCATGCCTTTAGATGGAACTGGAATTTGGAAATCCAATCTTGTTTTTAGCAAAAGAGAGACAATGGATGTTTTAAGCAGGGATGTACAGAAACTTGTACCTTTAGACAATGATAAATCTGATCCAGCAAGGCTTTATGCTTTTGAAGATAAAAAAGGAATAATTGGCTTTATCCCCTCCTTAACAGAACCCTTCTGCAATAACTGTGATAGAATAAGGATAAATTCCGAGGGCAAATTATTTACTTGTTTATTTGAAAAACAAGGTTATGATTTGAAATATCTATTGCAAAACAGAAAATCAGATAATGACATAAAAAAATTTATTCTTGAATGTGTAAAGAAAAAACCAGAGGGTATTGTCAGCATAATCAAATCTAATGCCCTAAAACCCACAATGAATGTTATGCATACTATCGGCGGCTAGAGTACATAGTGTTAAACCGAGATTTAGTATAAACCAATAATATTATTAAAACTAAATACAAAAACTAATTAGATTCAAAGAAACATAAACTTTTCACAAAAAAAATTGTAAATAATGGTTTTGTCTCATCACCGAGTGTTAAAAATGGGTGTTTATTTTTGTGTGCCAATCAACGAATCAATCAAAGTGTTTTCTGACTTAGCCAGCTAAGGCCATTGTTTCATCATCAACAGAACTGTCATTTTGTGTGTTTTCTGATAACTCTTGATAAAAGATTGTGAGAAGTGTCTAAAAGCTATTTATTTTGTTCCTCAAATTTAATATATCATATATCAGATTCTTTGAATTCGTTTTTTCTCTCTCCTCTTTACTCTTGCACCATTGTCTCAATGCCATTAAACTTTTTCAGGTTTTGCATCCCATCTCATTGAACTGAATTTATCAGTTAGGTACCAACAGATCGCATATTTCCCATTTCCTTCTTTTGAGTTATTAAAAATCTCGTATTTGGTATATGACGTATCTCTGCATTCACAAAAACAATCTTTTGGTGAATCGGAATAATACACTGTTTGTTCTTTGTTTGGATTAGGGGTTGTTTTAGGCAAAAACTCTGTTAATTCATCTGGCCTTGTTATTGTCTCCAAAATTTTCAATATTTTTGCTTTTTTTTGGTAGTATTATTTTTGCAACAAACAAAGGCAAGTAAACTCTCTATCGGATTACGTCGTACGCTACGTTGTACACTGCGCTATCCAAACATATGAGATTTATATAAGAATCAGTGATAGATATGTTTAAGGTAAATTATTAGATATTCAGTATACCAAGTGCCACATGTGTTCTCCAATACAAATGTAACAATATCATAATACCATGAAATTATATATAATTTAGTTTGAGCGCTTTCGAACCGACATAGTCTTTTCACACGAAGTTTGTGATTTGCTACAGCGTTTAGGTGCAAGGATGCAGATTATGCCAAAAACGGAACCAATGACCAATATTTCAATTCCTAATCCCACAACAAGTTACTGTTGCAGTGTCACAGACAGGAAAAGTCAATGAATTTACCGATACCAAGAGAGCTTTTTTAATCAAAACCAACAACAACCATATGTCACCCATGTTTGAACACCCAAACTCTACACCTGAAGAGTTAACAGAATCTAAATAACTACTAATGTTTTAGAGATACCCCATATAGTATTGTTATTCAAAGTTTAATTAATGATATAATCAAATGGTATGGATATTTAAGTTATTGCCAGTGATAATGCCACTAATTAACCATTTTTATATTTTTACATATATCGTATTATACCCGGATGCACCATTTGGAAATGGATCTTCAAATTGAGAGGTTTGAACCTGCCCTGTTTTATCGGTAGCCCTAACAACAATTTTATAATCACCAACCACCTTCGGAGTAAACCCACTAGTCCATAGCACCCATGTATAATTGGACAAGGGATCTTTGATAGTGGCTGATTTCCAGGTATTGCCTCCATCGGAACTAACCTCTATTTTTGATATTCCTCGGTCTCCTGCAAATGCAACACCTGCAATTGGAGTTGATTTATCAATTGCAAAGGGTTCATTGACCAGACTTGGAAATCTGTTTTTGATTTCTTGACTGCCAGGGGTAACTATAAACGAATATATGTTTTCATTCTTTTTATTGCTCCAACCCTTACGCTGCCAAAACCCTTCATAGGTTCTATCAACAAGTTCTATTTCCGTTATCCATTTGGGGTTCATCATTCCGTAAAACCCGGGAACTATTGCCCTGATAGGGTAACCGTGATCATTTGTCAGGGGTTCATTATTCATATCATATGCCAAGATTGTTCCATCCATAAGTCCGCTTTCTATCGGTATTCCAACGTCGTACCCATCAGAACACCTAAATACAACATATTTCGCACCCGGTTTGACCTGTGCTCTTGCTAGAAGGTCTTTGAGAGGAATCCCTTTCCACAGGGCTGTACTCATTAAGTCACCACCTATTTTGTTACTAATGCAAGAAAGCGTAGCAAACTGCTCTATTGAAACCATCGATTTTATTTCATCATAATTTATGTTCAAAGGAGCACCTACAAGTCCTTTTACTGTGAGAACCCACTCTTTGGCATCCACCACGGGAACTATTGTATTCTTATCTATTCGGTAAAAAAGGTATGTCGGTGTTACTTCGGCATCAAGCAATGGAGTCAGTTTTGGACCCTCGAATCCCTGAGGTATTGTCCTTGGTTTTAATTGGGGAATTTGCGATATTGAAGACGAAGAGGGTATTTGCTGTTGTTGTTGTTGTCCTGAACCTGAGAATATGCGGTTTAATCCAAAATACATTAAAGGCAGGGCAATTACTGAAACCAAAATAGCCCGTAACAAAGCTCTTTTCTTGTAATCCACTTCCGCTGTTATTGCGATCTTTTGTTGATTTTTTGTCAAATTATCATTTTCCTGTGTTTTCAACTCAGGAATAGAAGATAAAGAATTTTTATCCTTTCTTAATTTTTCAAAAAAGGAGGCGAATATAAAACCATATGCAACATGAGGTAAAATCAAGAAGGCAAGTGATATGGGTGGGATTGACACGTTTTGTCCTGGCAAGGTATTTAGCATAATCAAAACCACTGTGATTACAAGGAAGATAGCATACGAAACGATTGATGAGAAAATTGACCTGTTGATATATCTGTTTGATTTGATTTTGTTAAACATTACACCTAGAAAAACGCCTATTATGCCATATAATAACAGGTTAACAATAATCGCGCCGATAAAGGTAGAATATTTAGCAAAATCCCCTAATATTCCTACTGCTTGGGATTCTATTTCACCTGAAGTTAGCGAAATCAATGCTTGTGAAGCCAAATCAGGAATAAACAAGCCATTGACAGAAATGTTGAAAACTAAAGATATGGCCAAAGCAGATAGGCCTGTAGCAACACCACAAACAAACAGTAATGCATAATGTAATTGGAATAACTTCCGGGCCATATGTTAATTCATGATATAAATGATTTAAGTTTTTTTAAACTCTATTAGTTTTTTCACAATTACCGCTAAGTATATTATTTATAATAACACAAATAAAATGCAATATATACATTCCAAAATAAAATAACTAGCCAATTTTACTGTTTAAACTAAAAAAGCATAAGATCTTTTCATATTGTAACAGTTTAATTTTATTAATTAATTATAACTGATTGAGTTTTTCAAGAAAGCTATCAAATACCCGTAAATTATGCTAGCAGCCTACGCATTCTTAGCATTATGGAAATTTAAATTATTTCAATACTGTTATGACTTTAGCATTTATTAAGATAATAATACATGATAAATCAAAGATAAATATAGTTACCGTTTAGAATATCAATAATTCAAGTGACCATCTTTTAAAGATTATTATTTCAGCAATTTGATAGCTATTTTTAATCCGATACATCATACTATTTCCCCTAGATATCACTATTTTGATTAATTTATTAATTTTCATCGCGTATTATATTAGGCGATGTAGCTTAAAACATAGCATAAACATAATCACCCTCTTTGATTCCAAGATAAACCCCGGATTCATTTGTGATTCTGCTTAACAAGTGAATGCCATCCATTACAAGGTGTACATCAATAACTCCAGTTTTTAAATGTGAGTTAACAATTCTGGTTATTTTTGTCTTCATTATATTACGCGCGCTTGTATTTACCAGTTCCGGGAAAAGATAATGTCCCCCGGCCTTATCAATACTCCAACCCTGGAATCAATTGGATACTCCCCTAGCGTTTCGATTTTATGAGATCCGGTTATGAAAGTAGTAACACCATTTTTTTATGCGGCCACCCTACCTTCCAGGTAAATATAGCCGCCCTTATAAATTTCATATGAGAATGGCGACGGCGAGTGATTAGAATAGGATAAGATCGATCCCAAAGTACCCGTTCTCTCAATACAACCTTTATTTAACACCAATATCGAGTCAGCAAGAGCATAAACATCGTCTTCAAAATGTGTTACATATATACCAGATACTCTTTGATCTTTTAGTATTTTCATAAGATCCACTCGGAGATTTTTTTTAGTTTGATCATCAAGGTGAGCAAGAGGCTCATCCAAAAGCATTATTTTTGGTTCAGTTATCAGCATTCGTGCAAGGGATATCTTTTGCATCTCGCCACCTATGAGCCCGTGTATATGGCGATTTAAAAGGTGTAGATTCCAAGGCCTTCAAAAAGCCTTTTTATCTGAAAATCTTTTTTCTTTTTATCCTCTTTTTTAAGTCTAAATACAATGTTCTCAAATACCCTTATATTTGGGAAAAGACAAGGATTTTGAAACGAATAGCCTATGTTTCTTGATTCCACAGGCAAGTTAGCTATATC
>JBKJYK010000193.1:0-7346 GCA_046715515.1 Candidatus Nitrosocosmicus sp. | reverse complement strand
GCATAAAGCCTTGCTGGATCAGACTGCTCGTTATCTAAAGGCAAAAGTTTATGTATGTTCTTATTTATCAAGTCTATTGTCTCTCTTTTACTAAAGACAAGGTTGGAGTTCCAAATGCCTGTTCCATCTAAAGGCATGAATTCTATAAACTTGACTGTTACTCCAGTCTCCCTTGAGAATTTTGCAAATTCTGTGATCTCGTCATCATTCCATCCTCTAATTATCACAGAATTTATTTTCACTTTTAAATTTGCACTTTGGGCAGCATTTATTGAATCCAACACCTTTTTGAGACCGCCGTCGATACCGGTCATGGATTTAAATCTATATTCATTGAAAGTATCTAAACTGATATTTACACTCTGTAGGCCTGATTCTTTAAGCTGTTTCACTTTATCTTTAAGCAATAGTCCATTTGTTGTCATGCTAATTGATTTTATCCCATCAACACCCGACAACAACTTTACAAGATTTTCTATTTTGGGACGTACCGTAGGTTCACCACCTGTAATTTTTATATTGTCAACCCCCAAATCTGCAAATATGGTGACAATATGAAGTATTTGCTCATAACTTAAAAGGTTATCCTGATCAAACCAGGTGGTATTGTTATAAGGCATGCAATATACACAACGCATATTACACCTGTCTGTGACTGAGATTCTCAACTTTTTTGCGGTTCTGCCAAATTCATCTTCCATATTTTGCTTTAATATGGAACTTTTCATGAGTTAATATTAAGTAAAGGATATCGTATTTAATTGTGTGTTTATTTTTTGCATGATGTGAGATGTCATAAATAAATAAATAGATTTTTTTATAATCTTTAACATCGATTCAGCAAATGCTGAGTTGGGGATTGGCAAATAAATGACGAGCAAGGTATCTGGTGAAAGTTCAAGAAAAGCATTCTTGGTAGAACTAAGACAAAGAATCGTCAGAATATCAACTGCGGTAATAGCAATAATCTCCATTTGTATGACTATGAGTATCACAACATTCGATTTTGGTGATTATAAGATGCTGATACTTTATCCGGATATACTCCACAACATTTCATCTCAAATCATCTCATTTATGAAAGATACTTTGTTGCCAAAAAATGTTAGCCTCATTCAAATTTCACCCGGTCAAGCTTTTTCTGCACAAATCTATGTTGCAATCGTAACTGGAGTAATTATTGGTTTGCCAATAGTTTTTGCAGAGGTGTTTGCGTTTATCGGTCCTGCCCTCAAATACCATGAAAAAAAGGTTATTAAAAAAATTGTGTTACCCTCTATATTCCTTTTTTTAGCGGGATGCGTCTTCTCCTACTGTGTTGTGATACCCTACACAATCGAGTTTTTATACAAGTACGGGGAATCGATGAACGCTATATCTTTCTTTGACATTTCCCTGTTTATTTCATTTGTTATGCAGATGCTGCTAGTGTTTGGATTTTCATATCAGCTGCCTTTGGTAATGTGGGCACTTACTAAATCGAAATTTGTCAAATCACTTTTTTGGAAAAATAATTTCAGGTATATAATGATTATACTTGTTATCATCGGTGCCATCATAACACCTGATGGGAGTGGTGTTTCAATGTGGTTTGTCACGGGACCAATGATCTTTCTTTATGCTATTGGATTGTTGTTAATCAAAATTCTGATTTAACAAGAATGGCTCAATCTTGTTATGGTTTTTTAAAAAGCTACCTTGATTTTGCAGTGATTAAATAATGTCTCTTAAGAAAACACAAGAGTATGATGTTATAGAATTTATCTGTAGGTATAATGTCCATACAAATTGATTTATAAAAATATTCAGTAGGTTAGTTAGGTTAAAAACTTAATGCGGGAACTTTAATAAAATACACGAAATAAATATTCCCTTAGATAATGAAATTACTTTTTACACAAAATCATTAATATTATACAGCTGTACCTAGAGATTATGAGTGAATCTTCTAAATTCAAATATGGAATGGTGAAAGAAAAAACGGTTGATGGTTTTATAAATGATATTATGGAAGATAATATAGATTTTGACTATTCTACAAGTTATCAATCTGATAACGCAGAGGTCTACAGTTTTATCAATGAACTGCATTTGAAAATAATTAGGTATTTAAAAGATGAAAAAAACCCTGAAAACAATGCATACTTTGAGATCCAGGATCAAATATTTTCCGATTACCTAAAGTTAAAGATTTATGGAATCATTTATAGGAAACACACTGATTCAGACTGATTTTGCTTATTTTTCCTGTCTGATTCAAATGCGAAAATCCACATTAATAGACTGCAAAAATGAAATGCATTCCCATGACTTCACCCCACACATTTTAGGTAACTAATCATAATGACAAGTTCTGGTGATTATGGAGATGAAAATAAAAGAAAACAATACATGTGCATTAGATGTGGTTTCGAAATGATTGAGATGACTGTATGCCATCTAAAATGCTTTAGATGTGGAGCGTAACACGATTGTTCAGATAAAGGGGGTTTTTGGTAATGGAATATGAAAAAAACCAATTAGAACATGCAAAAAAATTGTATCTTTTCTTTGATTTTATATGAATTTGCCTTATCTTAAGATGATTATAAATTATGATCGTAGAATAAAGTACATAGGAAAACTTACAGGATTTCCCCTTTTGGTATTCTTTACAATGTATTTTAGTATTCAGATAATATTTTGATCGTGGATGAAATGGACAAATAAATTCTTAATATTTATTATAAACACATATTAAATTCGACTATGCCGTATAAAAAAATGCCTATTGCACAAATTATCTTAAGGATTTCAAATCGGATGGAATCAAGTCTTAATAATAGAAAGATATATCGGAATAATTATTGAATATGGTGATAGAATATTCTGTTGTTTATTCTGACATTTACGAATAAATATTATAAAGTAACGATGGTATTACTATTGATTGACGATTTACAACATAAAGTTATCAAATGTAAAGAATGTCCACGTCTAATTAAATATATTCAAAGCATAGGTCAAACCAAAGTAAAGAGATTTACAAATGAGAACTATTGGTCAAAACCTGTCCCAGGTTACGGCGATTTAGAGGCTGCCTTATTGATTATTGGATTAGCACCTGCAGCACATGGTGGCAATAGAACAGGACGAATATTCACCGGAGATAGCTCTGGTGATTGGTTAGCTAAAGCACTTTTCGAAACAGGCTTTGCAAACAAGCCAAGCAGTATTTCCAAAAATGACGGATATTTTCTAAAAGATGCATATGTTACCGCAGTAGTAAAATGTGCTCCGCCCCAAAATATTCCAACACCATCAGAGATAACAAATTGTTCTCAGCATCTCCGAGAAGAATTAAAACTATTAGAGAACACTACTAAAGTTATCGTTACACTTGGGAAAATTGCTTTTGATAACTATTGCAAAATAGTTGGGTTGAAAAAATTAGTTTTTGGTCATAATGCAATTTATATATTAGGTAATGGCAAAACCCTAATATCTTCTTATCATCCAAGCAGGAGAAATACAAATACAAAGACACTAACATGGGAAATGTGGATTAATATATTTAAGACTGCACAGTACGAAATTAAATCGTCAGAACATTGTTAGAAAACATTTACGTATATTGGTAGCAATTATTTATGATCTAGGATTAAAGCATACAGAAAAAAAATTTTAAATTAATTTACTTGTTGCAATACAAAATAATATTCAATGGTCTGCAATGTTGTTATCCTAACCTTGCTTTTACACTTGAAACCAAATCCTCAACCAACACTGGTTTTTTTATGATGGGGGACGCCTTTTCATTCAATGAGGGTACTACTGCTTTCAAGTCCTCTATTGGAATATCAAATGCAGACATAAAAGAGATTTTAACATTATCATCTAGTTTTCTTATTTCTCTGTACAATTCAAATCAATTCATTTTTGGCATCTTTATATCTATAAGCGCCATACTGTACAATCCCTTTTTAAAAGATGATAGCGCTAGGAGTGGATCGTTAAAAGAATCGACCACAAATCCATTATCTTCTAAAACAATGTTAAAACACCAGGTGATATCAGGTTCATCATCAACTAGCAGAATTCTAAACTGGGACCACTTTATAGTGTTTTTGTTACTCTGCAATTGTTTTATTCATCATCATGGTTGTTAATATATCAATTGGTAAAATATCTATACCATGTAAGCTTCTAATTTATCATCCATAGATTATTTGAATGGTTTCTTTGAACATGCCACCGCAACGTTTGCATTTAAAACCTATAGATGAAGTTGTTAGAACCATTATTATTTATGGTACCATCAACTGATTCTAGTTCTTGCTGTATAGATTTTGCCAAATCATCAATCCTAATTGGTTTTCTAAAAAGACGACGTACACCCAATAATGGAAATATTTCTTTTGTAATTGTTTCATAATAATGAAATTCAGATGCGGTTATAAAGCAGACCTTGACTTTTTTATCAGTTTCTTTCATATGTTGATAGAACTCTATTCCATTCATTTTTGGCATCTTGATATCAAGCAGTAATAAATCATATAAATCAGATTTGAAATTCGCCGATGCTTCTTCAGGAATGGTAAATACATCAACTACAAATCCGCGGTCTTCTAAACCAATCTTGAAAGATAAGGCAATATCAGGCTCATTTTCTACAAGCAGGATTCGATTTTTACTGCTGTGATATACTTTATTTGTCATTATTGTTCTCGTGAATTGAAATTACCATAGTTTCGATCACCATATTCTCCTTTTATTTATCTAAAGGTAGGCTAAAGACAAAAGCAGCACCAGCATTACCATCCTTGTCACTGTTTTCGGCCCATATCTGTTCGCCATGGACCTCTATTATGCTTTTGCAAATAAACAATCCAAGTCCCGTGCCTTTTGCTGAGTTTGTTGCAAATTTGGTAAACAACCTGGGCAGTATGTCTTTATTTACCCATATACCTGTATCTTTTATTCTGATTACAACATATTGGTTATTACCCTTTGTTATCTCTGCTATAGTGATGTAAATGTCCCCTCCTTTGCTTTTATTTTCTTTTGTAAATTTGATGGCGTTTTCTAAAAGATTCGAGATCGTCTGTGTGATCCTTTGGCTATCGGCCTCCACAAAACAGGGTTTTTGACTTAAATTATTATAAAGTATCCTAACACCCCCAAATTCACCATGTCAATCTTTCTCAATGTTGTTTTTATGCTCATTTACAACAGATGATAACAAACTCTTTATGTCAAATTTCTCTTTGTGTATCTTTAGGGTTTTGCTTTCGATTCTGGTCACATTCAGAATATCCTCTGTGAGTCTCTGAAGCCTTAAGGCATTTCTTTTTATCGCCTGTATCATTTCTTCTCTCTTTTCGGGATGACTTTCTAATAGCTCAGAATACGCAAGAACTGCTTGGGTGGGAGTTCTAAGTTCATGGCTTGCAATATTGATAAACTCATCTTGCATTTTACCGTGGATTTTTAACTGCTCATATAGATTTAGATGCTTGGAAAGGCCATCAAAGATGTTAACATAAGACAAAACTGTGGGTTTGCTTGTGGAATAGGTGGCCAATCCCATAGCGTCTAATATGTTATCTTTAGTGTCATCTATTTTTCTATCACCAAAGACTCCCTTTTGTCAAGTACAAGAATAGATACCGAACTTACATTCATTTGGTCAGACCTAAATTCAAAGGGTGTATTGATAAAGTTGTTTTTGTTGTTGCCTCTATCCAAACCCAGATCCAGTAATATTTTATTTACAGCATCATTGGTTGGGGTTAAAACCTGTATCTTTATATTTTCACTGATTGATCTTATTTTTAAGGTATTCATGATTCCAATACGGTTATTACGCAAAAAAGCATTGGTAGTAGGGAGTAGCAACAGTATTTCCTCTTTGGCCAAATTTACCAAGTTAATGAACAGTTCCTTTGTTTTGGATGGAATTTGAATGATCTCTGTTTTGCCTACAGTTTTGCCTTCTTCTATTTCCTTTATTCTTTGCTCACCCAGAATAACCCTATCCCAAAAACTCTCAAATACATATTTTTGTTGTTCTACAATAACCTTAACATTGCTATAGATAATCTGTTCAATAGGTTTTGGTTGATCTGATTCCTGACTCATGGTTGAAGAAGCTAAATATTCTGATTCGCTCACAGAAAAGTTTGCCTTAAGTCCATCTAGATGACGAATCTCTCCGAAAAATTTCATTAGATCTTTGCAATAATGAAGATTATCTTTGGTGATATTTGTAATGTACCTAACTTTTATTTTCTTTTCAAGGATGTCCGACAATAATCTTTGGTAGTCTTGCATTTCAATAGCTACCGAAGGAGCCTTTTCGTCACCACAAGAGTTTATAATTTTTGATTTGGATAAAAACTGTAATATCATGTCTAAAACATCTTTTGAACCGTAAAGTACTTCAGTCCTTTGGATTTGACTATTATGAGGTAATGACAACCCCCATAATCAAGAATACTTTTATGGTATTTAAGCACTGCATTTTTCCAAATTATTTGGGAGGATTGTTATTAAATTTAACAGTGTTGGCTCTGTTAACTTAAGCCATTATATCCTTATTGTGTTGACATACAAATAGATTCAACTAATTTAATACATGCTTTAGTTTACAGTTTGCTTTTAGACATGGAAAGTAATCATCGAAACCTTCTGTCCTGTCCTTGATGTACTACTGCATTGTCCTTTTTATAATGCTTTTCTCATATGAGGAATGCAGAAATGTACAATCTTGAGGATACTAGGTGCCACCGTCTGTAGAAACTGGATGCTTTCAGTGAATACGGATCAAACCTGACAAAAACCTGTCTCTGCGATAAGCATGTTTCGCTCTTTAAATACGTTTAGTGTGAGAATTTCTCTGTTTTGAGGCTCTATTGCAACCCATAACCATATGTCTTTGGAGCCGACCTTTAACATAGTTTCATCTACTTTGTATTCTGGAATTTTCTTTCTTTTTGATGATATCCTTTGATGATTGTGTTTCTGAATCCATTTCCATACTGCAACATGACTCCTCTTGACCTTGTGTAAAAAGAACATTGCTTTGGCAACGCCTCTGGTTGACAAACCAAGAAAGTACAAATACAAAGGCGATCAATATTTGACGAAGGTGTTCTATTTCTTTTGATTAACATAACAGAAATGGGCATCTTCAAGCTATAGATTTTCGTTAAGTTAACAGAGCCGCTGTGTTTTTAATCAATGATTTATATCCTAATAAAAAGATTTGATCTTATATATTTAAATTATTGTTTTTTTCATAAATACAACATTAAATAGCAATCCCTATTAGAATAAGCATGTGGGGTATTTCAATTTATCTAATG
>JBKJYK010000192.1:0-5320 GCA_046715515.1 Candidatus Nitrosocosmicus sp. | reverse complement strand
AGATTGCAACTAGGTCCACAATCAAAATCAAACAGGTTATTAAATTGAGTCCAATGATTGTTAATTTATGGAATGCGCTTGTCGGATTCTATGGATAATTTGAAATAATTGCCCTTTCATGATTTGTAACGGGGGGATATGTTCACATCCGTTTATTGTTATCTCCACAATAAAGGACCATCTCTAATGTTAGCGGTTTATTATACCATGTATATTTTTTACACCCTGCTTTCAAATTAGGGGATCCATATTCATAATTAGGGGTTTTTGACTGAATGTTCTATTTCTGAGAGTATTGAAATGTCTAACATAAATAAATATGAGTGTATTGATATATTGTGTCTTTACAAATAGCAAAAGTTAAGGGTATACCAATTAAAGTCCATTTTACGCTAATTATAGTTTTTGTTCTCGTGTCGTGGACATTGGCATCAGGGTTTATGCCAAGATATTTTCCGAGTCTAAATTCCATATCCTACTGGATCATGGGGGTATCGGGTGCCTTTATCTTATTTTTTTCGGTGCTAATGCACGAACTGGCCCACTCATTACTATCAATAAAATACGGGCTTAAGGTGCGTCAGATAATCCTATTTATTTTTGGTGGAATATCCGATATCAAGGAGGAGACAAAAGAGTATAAAAAAGAATTCAAAATAGCAGTGATAGGACCAATTACAAGCTTTGCTTTAGCATTTATTTTTGGTTTGGTTTGGCTGTTGTTGATTCAGATTGGAGGTGAGGGTGCGTTACCTGCAGTGCCCACAGCAACAAATGGCATCAACACAACATCAGGGGAAACAGGTGCCCAACAGGGGATGGAGGAAATACCGGGCAATAATGGACAAAATGAAGTCCCGATCATATCAATCATTTCTGGGATAATGATATATGCATCAATAATCAATGCATTGTTGGGATTATTTAACCTGATACCAGCCTTCCCTCTAGACGGCGGAAGAATGTTACGTGCAGGGTTAATAAAATGGAAAAAGAGCTATAACGAAGCTACAAGAATTGCTGTAAGGGTGGGAATAGGCATATCCTTTGGGTTGATGGCATTTGGATTTATAACAATATTCACAGGATCAACACTTGGTGGCTTTTGGTTTATAATAATAGGATGGTTCATTCAAAGTGGTGCACAAACCTATTTGCAGCAACACGAATTATCTACTGCCTTGGTTGGAGTAAGACTAAAAGACATAATGAATACAAAGTATATATCTGTAAGACAAAGCCAAACAGTATCTGAGGTATTGAGGGATTACTTTAACATCTACAGAAAAAGCGAATTTCCGGTATTGGATGATGAAGGCCATCTCGTCGGCTCGATAACAAGCCAACAAGCTATGAGTGTTGCAGAAAATAATGCCACAGATGTGAAGGTTGGTGATATAATGACCTCAAACAGAGAATTAGTGATAATGAATGAAAGTAGTAGAGCAGATGACGCATTGAAGAGAATTTACAAGGAGAACAAAAACAGGATTTTTGTGTGTGATGACAAATCTTATGATACTGTAAGGGAGATATACACCTCACCTAAAAACGACGAGACTACACCACCAGTCAACACAGATATAAAGATAAGGCTTTTGGGGATCATCAGTAAAACAGATCTTTTGAACATCGCAAGTGAAAGAGAGGAGTTTGAGCGAATGGCAACCAAATAAACCCCGCCTTAGGTCAAACAAAAAAATCAAGGCATTTGATCCCCGATACGGCGGTGCCCATATTATTTATTTTCTGCAAAAACCACAATACCAACCACTAAGACAAACGAACTTAAACAGCATATACCAGTTAAATTCCAAACAATTCGTTAAAAGGAAATGAACCCAAAATCTAAGCCAAATATTCCAAACACCATACAAGTGGTCTTAGTGAGTAAACAGGT
Source organism: Candidatus Nitrosocosmicus sp. (assembly GCA_046715515.1). Taxonomy (GTDB): domain Archaea; phylum Thermoproteota; class Nitrososphaeria; order Nitrososphaerales; family Nitrososphaeraceae; genus Nitrosocosmicus. The sequence continues at coordinate 3,420 of JBKJYK010000192.1, read as the reverse complement.
TGTTTTCATAATATAACAGAATATAACATGAGTCTATGGATATATTTTTAACATTTATTGCAAAGCATATGAATAATAGGCGAACTGCGGGTATGAGAAAGATCTTAATCACGGCTGTTGAAGAAATCACAACCAAATTAGTAGAAAAGTTAAGGCATAGGTATGATGTTGAGGTCCATATAGTTCCCATTGGTAGTGTATGCGAAATCAAGGCAAATATAAAAAATAGATGGGTTACAGTTTGCAGATTTGCGTCTGACGAAAGCTTAGAAAACATAATGACCATGTTTGAGATAAATTACAACCTAAAGTCAAGGCAATGAGATGCAAATTTTGCAAAGCAAACCAACTGCGAAAAGGCCAAAATGTCATAAATCCCATGGCACCTTATGCGAACAATTACAATTCACCTACCTAGCATTTCAAAACAGAATTTAATTTTTGCAATTACTTTATCCTATCTCTTTTAAGGCAGGACTTATTTTGGCTCTAAAGCCCATATGCAACATTTGTCAGAATCTGCCCAATAAATTAACTTTAACTAATTTAATGTGTTTGTAAAATTTGAATTGTACTTGAAAATAAGGCAATGTTGTTAATTGTCTTTTGGACTATCACATGCACTAATCAATACTTCCAAAAATGCAAATATTGCACATATTGATATTATGTTGGATAGTTTAACCGAAAGTAGGGTTGACAATAAAAAGCCAAGGCATGAAGGAATTACCTATATAATAGATAAATTTCAAGGATTTGACAGGGAAAACTTTGCAATAATCTCACCTTTCATAGATATAGTAAAAATATACGGTGCCTATCCTCTTTTGGTATCAGAGGACCACCTAATAAAAAGGATAAATTTTTACCATAACAACAATGTGTTGGTCTCAACAGGAAGCACCCTCACAGAATACGCTCTCAGGGAAAACGCATTTAAAAAGTTCGTTGAAGAATCCAAACTAGCAGGATTTGACATTATAGAGATTAGCGAAAATAACACATATCTTTCTATTGATGAAAAGAAAAAAATTGCAAAAACAATAGAATCTCATGATTTAAGGCACCAGTGGAAAATAGGCAGGAAGGATCCTCGAAGGCAACTAACCGTCGATGAAACCATAAAAAGGTCAAATGAAGCTTTTGAGATAGATCCAGGAGAAAAAATAATACTTGAGGTAAATTTGGGTTACAATGTTGGACTATACGATGAAAAAGGAGACATAAAATGGAACCTGCTGTCTGCGATTACGTCAAAAATTTCACCCAACAGCATAATTTTTGAAGCACCGCTTGAAATACAGCAGGCCGTGTTGATAGCTAAATTTGGTCAAAGGGTTAACTTGGGAGAGGTAAAATTGGAAAATGCGGCATCCATTGAATCTCAACGAAGAGGGTTTCTTTCAAAAGCTAGTTTTAGCATAAACCCCGTTAAAAAAGGTCCAGAGGGGAGCCCCGCTACAAAATTCATCTACTACCTAATACGCAATAAGCATCCAATAGAACAAAGCGAATTAATTTATTTGTCAAATCTTCCAAGGAGAACAGTCCAAGCTTCGGTTGAAGAATTGAGAAACCAGGGGCTTATAATAGAAAAAAACAGTCTTGATGACACCAGAAAAAAGGTTTACAATTTGGTTAATGAAGAATGGATCTAGCCCATTCCTTTTCCAGCATTGTTATTTATTTGCTGATACGAATATTGAAATACAGAATAATCAAAAGTATAGAAAAAGACAAAACAAACAACAAATATGCATCAGCGAGCACATCAGGAAAGAATATTGATATACGGGCATCCAGTTATAAAAAGGGATTTTTGTGCGTAATTCATCCAAAGGAAACAGAAATAGAAATGAGGATAAAAGCAAAAAAGAAGAAAAAATAAAACATTTACAAGAATCACACCCAACCACTGTAGAAAAAAACAGGAAACCTCACTTTGTTTTTGTCAACAAAAACAGAATTAACTTTGATGAATTAGCCAATACAATACTATTTATTGTGGCTTTTATAGGCATTTGGCAGCTGATATACCTATTGGGAATATGGCCAAAGGTATCTCTGCCATCCCCCTCAATGGTTGGTGAATCATTTTATGAATTATTGCAAAATAACATGCTTATAACAAGTATAGCCATGACATTGTATAGGCTGACAATCGGCTTTTTTATATCCATAGCACTAGGTGTAGCAATCGGCCTTGCAATGGTAAAATTCACAGGTTTTGGGAAAACTATGGGCTCATTTGCTATAGGTTTACAGTCCTTTCCTAGCGTAGCGTGGGTGCCTTTTGCGATTTTGCTAATAGGATTAAATGATTTTGGGATATTGTTTGTTGTGATAATGAGCTCCGTGTTTTCAGTGATGATGTCAACATATAGTGGTATGCGCAACATACCTACAATATACATTCGAGCAGCAAAAAACATGGGCGCCAAAGGAATTCATTTATTTAGATACTTGATGATTCCTGCCGCCACTCCTGCCTTGATAACTGGAATAAAGCAAGCATGGTCTTTTGCGTGGCATGCACTAATAGGGGCTGAAATACTCATGGCTGCATCAGTAGGCATAGGACATATCTTATTGATTGGCAGGGAATTTCAGGCCATGAACCAAATTATAGCGTCAATGATAACAATATTTGCTTTGGGAATGTTATTTGATAGGGTATTGTTTATGAAATTAGAGGACAAGGTAAGGGAAAAATGGGGGTTAAAGCAAGAGCAGGAAAATACATAAAAATAGTAAATTGAAACTTTTGTTAGACTTTTTTAGTTTCAGCACTAACCAATAAATTAATCAAACTATAAATCTATAGAACCATCTGCTGTTTTTGGGTTTCTGTTTGAACCCAAGGAAGAATATAACTAAAAATAAAGAAGTGATGAACATTGATAACAACATGAGTTAAAGAAAATGTACTTTCTATCAGTTCTATCATACTTATAAAATTCTAACAGAAATGACTTACAAGTACATTCCAGAGCATATGCAACGTATAGCTGGGTCTCCATGGTCAAAACAACGACAAAATAAGAAAAATCAACACATATGGTACATTTTTTGCCTATTTCTAATTGCTAATACATCGCCCACATTAAAAAATATTTGGTGAATACAAAAACAAAATTCGCGGCATCAATTGGAATAATCATAGCGGTAATGGCCTCTTCGCAATCTGACAACCATGGGTTGTTTTCAATTAGTACAAACAACAACACCACCAGGGTTTCAGATAACGATAGTGCACCAGAATCAAAAACATTGAGATTGGGGTATTTTCCCAATGTAAATCATGCGCAAGCCATAATAGGATTGAAAAATGGAGACTTTCAAAAGGTTTTTGATGGCGTTAACAACAAAAGCAGCAGCAACATTGACCAAAGTAAAATAAAGGTAAGTGAGTTTGTATTT
>JBKJYK010000191.1:0-12387 GCA_046715515.1 Candidatus Nitrosocosmicus sp. | reverse complement strand
CCCCAACACCAACACCACCAGTCACAATAACAGAAACAGAAACAGAAACACCAACACCAACCCAAACTTCAACTGCCACCCCAACACCTGACGGTGATTGTCTTTTTAACCCTGACTTGCCAAAATGTGCCCCCGGTCCTGATGGAAAATGTCCAGACGGATTTGCGATGAATGAAGATGGCCAATGCTTCCCTAGAGGCGGTTGTCCTGAAGGATATCACAGCGTAGAGGATGATGAAAGTGGTAGATGCATTTCTAATACAGAAGGATGCCCAGAAGGAATGATACTAACCCCTAGCAAGAAAAGTTGCGAATACAAAGAAAACGTATGCCAAAGATATCCAGAACTAGCAGAATGTAGAGAAGATCCAACACCAACTGCCACCCCAACACCAACTGCCACCCCAACGCCTTCCGGGACAAGCCAGAACGCTTTCTGTTTTTCTGGAGGGGATACCATCAACTCATGCAACAACACAATCAACAACATCATCAAAAACCAAATAACCAACAGAAACACAGTAACAGAAACTGGTACAATAGTGGTCCAGGACCGAACTGGAAGTTTTGCCGCGACACCATCTTGTAATCCAATAGAGCGAACGGTGTCTTTAGGACCCTCTACAATGCTGGACAACGGAATGAGGGTGATTGCAATACTCTCTCCATGCCATTTGCTGGATGGGTCTGTTTTGCTTAACCTACCAACCAATGGAATCGACATTGTGGCAGCACACTTAGTAGGTGGAGAGGCGGTAGAAGGAATAGTCGTCACCAAGCAATTCGTAGCTAACCTTGGAAATAGCCAATCACTTTACTCTATGGACCTTAATCAAACCATGTCGGGTGTTACCCCAAATGGAGGGGAACCAGAAACGCTTGACGACAACACCAATGCGATACTTTTGTGGAATAATGAAGGAGAAGATGTTGAGTTCAATGCCGACAACACCTTGGCATTGAACATCATCAGCCACAGATAAAAAAATAACTTTTTATCTTTTACTAATATTTGGTATTAAAAGTTAAATAAATTTGAGTTTAATTCTAGATTCAATTGAACCCGTTTACCTGCCTTACCCAAACCTCCTAAGTAAAAGCTGAAAAGCGACTGAGCCCTAGTATCATTAGAACCCTTTGTCTTTATATATTAAATAGTATTTAGGCTCTATTCACGTGGGGGGCTTTTTGATCTCCTGTTATGATAATCCTCTAAATGAAGGCACTCAATTTAAAATAATTCAACCTACCTTAACAAATCCTCTCTTAGTAATTTATGAAAATCACTATCGGTTAGTTCCTTTTTTAATTTGGAATACTTTTTAGAGTCATTTCCAACTGTTACTCTCACAATAGGTTCGGCATTATTTCCTTTAGAAACTTTTTCTATTGCGTGGATTGTATCATTGGCAACAACCTCGGGGTGAGGTGCGTTACTCATTGCCTTGTAATAAAATGACAAGAATTTTCCCATAGTGTTTCTATATGGAGATAACAAAGTATCCCCATTATCTTTATGAATGGGTGGATTGACACATTCTCCATTTCTGTCAACGCCATATCTATTTGGAGGCACAATCAAATCTTGTACAAATTCCGTGTTTATCACCCCAGGTTCAACGAGTATCACTTTTATCCCAAAAGGCTCAACCTCAAAAGACAGGGATTCGCTCAATCCCTCAACTGCAAATTTCGTTCCACAGTAAATGGACTGGGAAGGAACACCAGCTAAACCAGCTATGGAGCTAATATTGACTATAATTCCATTCTGTCTGAGTCTCATTGTTGGAAGGACCTTTTTAGTTACCCTAATTACTCCAAACACATTTGTTTCATATTGCCTTTTTATCTCGTCCATCTCAAGATCCTCCAAAGATCCAAAAAGACCAAAGCCTGCATTGTTGACCAGCACATCAATTCGTCCAGATTCATCAATTATTCCATCTATTGCATTCTTCACCGAATGGTCGTAATCAACATCCATCTCAACAGTTTTTAGTGAAACATTTTCAACATGGGCAATTCCCTCCAAGTCTCGGGATTTTTGCAAATCCCTCATAGTGGCATAAGTAAAATAACCGTTTCTGGCCAGTGCCAAGGATGTTTCAAATCCAATGCCTGATGAACTTCCTGTTACAACCGCCACCTTTTGATTTTTAACCATTATTTATCCAATGCAACATTATTAAATAAAAGCAGATATTTTTTATTATGACCCAAATATTTTTTTATATGACCAACGCCAGATAAATTTAGAATTTTCCTTATAGATGACCTCAACACTGCCTACTTTTTAATTTTTATTTTTAAAGTAAGTGGATATTTGTTTTACAAAAAATTATCTTTAAGTATATTTTTGTCGACTTTGGTCATGATATCTCTTTTTACTTTCTCAAACACTTTTTTTCAAAATCAATTTCAATTCGCATATAGTCAGCAACAGATTTCTATAGCGAATAATTCTGATTATTCCCCTAAAAATGAATTATCATATGCACTTTTGAAACAGTGTTTCTAAATTTGATATTGAGGTCTGATTGCGCTATCATATTAATCTTATTGATATAATAACAAAATGGTAACCATATTTTTATATTTGCGGATTGTCTTAAATTTTAATGAGTGATAGAAAAAGACTAGACTAAGAGTACAGTCAGAAAAGAATTAGATCTTTTAGCAATACTCAATAAATCGAATTCAAATCCCAACCGATTAAAAAACAACCTTGCAAAATTTACCAAAAAGGGGGACAGGGTTTAACAAATGATTCCCATATCTACTGATGAGAATTTGATTGTAAACGCTGTCGAAACAACGAGAAAAAGCGTAGTCAACATTGCCAGTGTCAGGATGTGGAGGGATCAATTATTAAGGGTATTTCCTACCGAAGGTGTTGGTTCGGGTGTAATAATCGATAAAAAAGGGCACATCCTTACCAATTGCCATGTGATTGACAAAGCAGATAAATTGACTATTATTACTAATGATGGTAACATCTTTGATGGTGTAGTGGTAGGAACAGACAAACCAACCGATTTAGCAATAATAAGAATCAAATCAAAGGAAGCCTTTTCATTTGCTGAATTTGGAACCTCAGAAAACTTAAAGTTGGGTCAAATTGTAATAGCGATAGGAAATCCGTTTGGCTTAACAGGTGGCCCAACAATAATCGCAGGAATAATAAATTCCCTAAACAGAAAACTGCATTTTGAAAACGGAATTCTTGAGTTAATCCAGACCGATGCTGCAATAAACCCGGGAAATTTAGGTGGACCCCTAATTGATTCAAGTGGGAAGGTCATTGGAATAAATACCGCAAAAATGCCTTATGCTCAAGGAATAGGTTTTGCCATTCCAATAAGCGTTGCAAAAACAATACTATATGATCTGATAGAAAATGGTCGGGTAACAAACAGGCCTTGGTTAGGCATTTCGACATTGAGAATCACAAGACAACTAGCACAATATTACAGGCTACCAGCAGAGCAAGGAGTGCTTATCGCAGAAGTACAGCAAAACAGTCCTGCAAAGTTTGCGGATTTAAGAAAAGGTGATATTATAGTGTTACTAGATGGCAAACAGATACAGGAGCCATCACAGTTATCATCCCATATACAAAATAAGAATGTTGGGGACAATGTAGTGGTTAGGATAAATAGATATGGAAAGCAATTTATTAAAGAAATACAATTGCTGACACGCCCAACAATATCCTAGACAGAGACGATTATGGTGAAGGTGATCCAAATAGCGACAATTTCTTTTATTTCAATACAAAATCCGTAATCTAAATTCCCGGTGGCTGATTTGTCTTCATCTGGGTGTGTGTATCCTATTTGTCCATGATGTAAACAATACCAATAATAAAAACAGACAGGTAAATAAAAAACCTCTGGGATAAAGATTTGAAAGCAGGCGCACATTAGTTTCTTTATCTTTTATACGAGCTTCACCCTGCAACTTGGGGGTATTTCAATCGCTAAAATGCCTTGGCTTTGTATTATTCATAATAAAATGAGAGAAAGTAAAATTAAAAAAAAAGAATGCGGTATTGAACATATTTTATTTTGATCAATATTGCTTTTACTTGAGTTCAAAAATGTGATGGTCCAATTTTTAGCATTGAATATATCAACGCAAAAAATGGAAACAATGAAATTTAAAACTAAATAAGTTACCTTAACGCTATTTATAGTCTGGTCCTTTTTTATGGAAAAAGATAAAGAACAAGAAAGTGTAAAAGAGAACTCCACGCTGGATCACGGCCGTAATAGATCAATAGAAAAAATACACTCCACAATATATAACAACCAGGTATTATTCTGATGTCGTCTATGTCTTCATTGAGTTTACAAAGTAATATGCATCGCAGAAACAACACCCCAAATAGGAACCGAATCAAAAATGAGATATAGGGTTATTGTTTTAATGATTGTAATTGCACTGTCAGTAACAATAGTTGTTGATTTTGTAACAAATTTTACAAAGCCCTCTTTCAGTATGAGCATGGCACCTAAATTTGAAAAAACTGGTGGAACCTTAAACATCAATAACAGTCAACTGCCTATAACAACGGATAGCCTAAAAGGAAAAGTAGTGCTCGTCAATTTTTGGACCTATAGTTGCATTAATGTTCTGAGAACCCTTCCATATCTTATTGACTGGAATGCAAAGTATTACGATGAAGGTTTAGTGATAGTTGGGGTGCATACGCCAGAATTTGAATTTGAAAAAAACATTGATAATGTAGAGAAGGCGGTGGAAAAGTATGGCATAAAGTATCCGGTTATTCAAGATAATGAATACAAGACTTGGAATGCATACGGGAACAATTATTGGCCAAGGATGTACTTGATTGACGACCAAGGTCATATAAGGTACGATAGGATTGGTGAAGGGAACTATAATCAAACAGAAAAAATGGTTCAATCTCTATTGTATGAACGAAAATCTAAAACGGGTATGGAGATTCTAGAAAGCAATTCAAAGTCTTCAGATGTGAACAAAACTCCAAGCAACCAGAACAAAATTAGGGGTTTTCTTGAACAACCAGTGGACTTTACAAAAATAAAAACCTCTGAGATATATTTTGGACATAAATTTAAAGATACGTCATTAGGAAATCCGGAAGGTTTTCATCCGGGACAGGTTATAAAATATGCCATCCCTTCCAATTCCAGTATTAAACCCAATACAGTATACCTAGAAGGAGAATGGAAAAATAATCCTGACAACATGGAATTACAAAGCGAGTTTGGCAAGATTGTATTGACATATTCTGCAAAATCAGTAAACTTGGTAGCAGGAGGTGTAGGGCAGGGAATAGTACATGAAGACAATTCTTTGTTAGACAACAATTCCAAAGGAGTGGATATTGTAGATGATCATAAACTGTTAATCGATGGTCCACGATTGTACAACATTGCAAACCACCAATCATATGATGGAACCCATTCGCTTATAATTGATATCAAAGGAAAAGGTTTTCAGGCTTACACATTTACGTTCGGGTAGGTAAACCAGATTTAGTGCACATCAATTTTTGAGTAAACTGTTCTACACCTCCACTAATGATGTATGAGAGGCTTGGTATCAGACCAAGTTAATCCAAAATGTGGAGGGTTGTGTCAATATGCAGAACGAAATTTGTTAACTAGGCAGCACATGAATTGCGAAATAGTATATAACCAATCTTAGGTACGTCTGGATTAGTTGCTTCATACAACGCGAGCACCTTCAGGATGTCAGATTGTGTCTGGCATATCTGAGCATCCATATCTGCAATTCCAACAATATTTCGATTTTCGTCATGGTTTACCTGTCCCGTTAGGAAGATCGGTATTCAACTTTGACATGCTTGGGATAACCGTACTCTTCTTCCAAGGCATGCCAAGACTTTTTGTATCTTTGTTGTTTGTCAAATTGGCTTCACAGCATATTGATTGGAAAATTGTTAGAAAAGAAATGCCAGTTATAAAATTTAATTTATTTGCGTTCATTTACCATTTTACCATTTTTTTGTTTTAGATCCTAGCCATAAATGGAGTTACTCTCTTCTTCAAGCTATGGGTTTTTTGTTATGTGAAAAGAGCCATTGATGGTTACAGAAGATAAATATCACGTATTAATCCAATAGAGCTATTAATGGGTCTTCATATTAATGTGAACAATAACAAAATATTTGCACTCTTGTCAATCTTTATTGCAGGTGCATTGATTTTTGCACCCGTAGCGATGAGCAATAGTGCATCTGCTCAACCATTTTCTTTTAATAAGATATCAAAAGAATCAAAAGCTGCAAAATGTGCTTCTGGTGCCCTTCCAGATCCTGCCTGTAAAAAAGTTGCTAACACAGGTCAAGCAAATAATGGCGGTATCAGCACAGGTCAAACAGCCGGTGGTGGTGGGACAGGTACAGGTGGAAGTGGCAATGGTACAGGCGCAGCAGGTGTAATGGGTGGTTCAAACACTGCAAATTCAGCCATAAGCCAAAGTCAACAATCTACACAATCATGTGTTTCTGGTTATGTCAAATTATTGCCACATAGTTCTATTTCATGTAACAATACTGCTAACCTAGGCCAAGCAAATAATGGTAGTATTCAGCACTGACCAAACAGCCGGTGGTGGTGGGAAAGCAAAACCATAATCATTTTCTTATTTGAAACTCCCAGAACAATGTGCCTGCAAATATTGATTTTTCACCCCCATACCCACCCAAGGGATACGTTAACCCACTTTTACCTGCCAAGCCTAAATCCTATTAAATAATCCGATTTATCCAAAAAAAACATATCATGTTTTTATAACAATTTGGGCTATTGTCAAGATTTTGCTATAACATAATTGATAACATATAAATTCAAAATAAATTGGAAAATAATTGTTTTATTTCTAGTCTATTGAGGATGCTCTACTCGAAAAGCTATTTTTACAATAGTATGATATTCAGTTATTTTTCCAGAAGTAGGGTCCACTTTTGCCGTCATGTTAGTTACCTCTATTCCCGTTATTCCATGGATTGTTTTTGTAGCTTCATTTAACGCTACCTGAGCTGCATCGTCCCAACTCTTATCTGATGAACCAATTATTTCTATTACTTTTGCAACGTGTGTCATACCCGATATTGAGTATATCCTATAATATATCCATTTATTCTAAGAATAAACAAACCTAATTTAAAAATCATAACCTAGCAGGGTTATGAAGGACAAAAGCATCTCATGGTTATGGTGTTAGGTTATTTCCACGGTTATACATTTACATTGTTTTTCTTAATTATAGACACCAACTAACACTCAAAACTTAAAAGTCAAAATAAAGCTTAAAAATGCACCTTAAGCTACTGATATAGTGAAAAACTCAAGGATTATGTCATTTTCGGTGTTGGCAGCAATCACAGTTGTAATAATCATCATTGTTGTTAGTATCACCGCACCTTCATTTGTTGCTAATACCCAACAACAAAACTCAGAGTACGCAAATTATTTAACAGAAACGACAGATAAATCAGTTGAGTTAACCAGGGAGTATCAGGATGAAGTTGGTTTATGGAATCAGGGAAACTACACCAATACCACCATGACGAATATAACCGACATTTTTTTGCCAAGATTTATCAGCCATCTAAATGAATTTAACAGCACAAAGGCACCCGAAGAGTATAACTCAGTTAAGGAAAACTTCGTAAAGTCATTTGCAAGCGAAATAATAAGTTATGAATTGTTCAAAGAATACCTGATCACAAACAACTCCACTAAAAACGATTTGTCGACAGATTATTTGTCCGATGCGCTAAACTATGAAACAATTGCGCGCAATGGCTTTGCACAGATAAATAACAGTACCAAATAGATAAACCATCATCTTTTATTGTTATTTTTAAATTCCAATTTAGATTAACAATTGGAATTGCATAAATGAACGAGATCATCACATTGAATCACTTATTGAGAACACTATACACACCTAGATGGGATTTTTTTACGGATAGTTATATAGGCAACATTCCCGATAGGAAAACAAAATACCAAATTCACATTTAAAAGAAAAGGAATTAAAAAATAATAATTTTGCCATAAATAACTGCAGGGCTACAACCAGCAGTCACGATGAGGATTAGATATCGAACAACAATAAATAGAAGAAAACACACTAAAGAATAAGGTTACTATTATTTAGTCTCAATCAAAAATATATCACAAAATCAATCTGATTACCCCAAGGTAACCTCTGACATGATGGCTATAGCAGTCGCAGTAGCGAAGTAATGCAAATTAAATCCAACAACACTATTATTGGTATTGGGCCGCTATTTACTATACGTTTGTCCAAAGGGTTATGACATCATTTTTATATGATTAATCCTAATAATGGTATCATATATTTCCTTATAGGGTTTTAAAGATGATAAAAAATATCAAGCAGGTTTAGGTTTGTTGCTATTTGCAGCACCAATCAATTAGAAACTTACTTGCAGATTTTGTATCCCTAAATATTATTTCATTGGCCTTATCTTTATCAGTCGGTATTAGGCCCTTAAAATCTGCAAGGACAAGTGGCGTATTATTTAATGTAACTATATACCGAACCCCGGCTCGTACAGCAGACTCTACCCCTAAAGGTGCATTCTCGACTATAATTGCTTCAGAGGGTTTTAGGTTTAGTTTTCGAAGTGCGGTTTGAAATGGCTCCGGGTCAGGTTTTCCATCCTCCAAATCATCTCCAGTTATCAAGATGTCAAAATTGTTGAGACTGTTTTCCTCAAGTAGAGACTTTACTTCTTGCTTGGATGCCCCACTGACCACCGCCTTTAAACAATCATCACAATTTAAAGACCCAATTAACTCTGTGACACCCTCAAACGCTTTAGATTTTTGAATTTCCTTAAAAACCTGGCCTTTTCTTTTGCTAATTTCTTTTACAAGGCCGTCTTCAATTTGACTTTCGCTTTTGTTTATTTTTTTGAGAATTTCTCTAACCAAATCGTTGCTTGGCATTCCCTCAAGCAAAAAAACATCCCTTTTATCTATCTCCTGATTAGCCTTTTCTTCAAACGCGATTCGAAAAGCCTCAGCATGGTATGGCATTGCATCAATCAACACCCCATCCATATCAAACAAGATACCTTTCATTAACCAACAATGTAAAAGATGAATATTATAGATATGTGTGTGTAGTTGGTTTTTTTGTGTGTGCCATAATAATCAAAATGCATCATTACTTTGGAACCACAAAGAGATTTTTTCGTTGCAAAAATCATTGAAAAACAACTTGAAACGCCATCCATAACCATGATCAAAAGAGACAGCCTATACACGAATGTTGTTTATAACCATATAGAGTGGTTTTTAAGATTTGTTTATTTTTTTTTGTTTATTTTCATGTTTATTTAATCAGGGCTGTCACTTTTAGCATCATGAAGGTTATCTAATACAAGTTTTAGTCATTGTATGAACTAAAGCCCAAATGTCCAACTCATAAATAATATAACAACATCACCAAATCCATTATCCGGATGTTTTATGGATTGCATTAATACCCACATACTTTAGAAAATGGAATGCAGAGCAATCAAAAGCACATACTGCAATTTGATTTAGCACAACACATCACCAAAAATAAAAGCACAAACACCCATAAACAAATCAATCCTTTTTAACGTATTTCACATAGCATCTTTGACTTTTGTGATATTGGTTTTGGTGTCTTTTAGCAACAGGTTAATTTGGTTTCTAAATACTGTAAGCCCAATCCTGCTAGCATGGGGTTGCCCTTTTGCAAAAGACTTTACAACGTTTTTAGTGAATTCAGATTCTATTTCTGGCGGTAGTGGCGGTTCAAATGGATCAACGTATGCCTCAACTATTACAGGTTTTGTTTTCTCCCCCATAGCCGCCTGCATAACAGACTCTATTTCACCGGATCCTTTTATTGTGTAGCCTTTGCCCCCACAGCTTTCAGCAAATTTTGCAAAGTCTATATCAGAAAACTCTACGCCAAACTCCGGATTGCCCAAAAATGCCATCTGTTCCCACCTTATCATTCCCAAAGTGTTGTTTTTGAGAATTATTACTTTAATCGGGAGGTTATGCTGGACTGCTGTAGCAAATTCACCCATAAGCATCGTAAAGCCACCATCACCAACAAACGCAACAGACTGTCGCTGAGGATATGCAATTTTAGCTGCTATCGCATAGGGCAAACCGCAAGCCATTGATGCCAATGTGCCGGACAAAGAAAACTTCATCCCCTTTCTCATTTTTATGAATCTTGCTGCAAATATGGTGTTTGTTCCACTGTCGACTGAAACTATAGCCTCATCATCCAGAAAACTGGAAACAGCAGAGGCAATAGACTGGGGTTTGATCATCTTATCGCCGTTACTTGAAACATTCTCTTTCAGATCGCTTTGAGCAGATAGAGAATCATTCCACTTTCTCATTAATTTTTGTTTTGACTGCAAGAACAAGAATTGACTGCTATTTTCATCTTTTTCTCGCAGTAATGGGAGCAATGTCAAAAGTATTTTGTTTGAATCGCCTCCAAGACCAACCTCAATAGGGTAACGTAAACCAAGCCTTTCGGGTTTCACATCAATTTGAATCCCCCGAGCTTGCCCAGGTTTTGGAAGATACTCAATATAGGGAAATGAGGTTCCTATCATTAGTAGTGTGTCCGATTCACCCATTGCTTCTGCACTAGGGTGTGTACCCAGCAGGCCGATACCTCCCAGACTATTTGGATGATCATCCGGAATTACTGCTTTGCCTAATAACGCCTTTATAACAGGAGCCTTTATTTTTTCCGAAATCATTATCACCTGTTCACTTGCGTTAAGTGCCCCCTGACCAACAAGGATTACCACCTTATTTCCAGAGTTTATGATGTCTGCGGCTTTTTGAAGCAGTTGTATATCAGGGGTTGAGCGTAAATTCACATAAGTGTCAGAGGTATGACCGGCAACCTTATGCTTTGAATAATTGCCCTCCAATTTTTTTTCTTGTACATCTATTGGCACCGTAAGATGGCTTACACCCCTTTGTGCCAAGGCGGTTCTACATGCTATATCAACGGCCATTTCCGCCTGCTCAGGAGCCACAATCATACTGTTATAAACCGATACATCAGCAAAGAGCTCTAACTGATTTACATCTTGCTGATAACCAGAGCCCATTAGGTCAGAATATGTTCTTCCCGTTATGGCAATTACAGGGGTATTGTCCAGTTTTGCATCATATAACCCATTTAACAGGTGTATTGCACCAGGTCCGGAGGTCGCAACACAGGCCCCCAATTTACCAGTGTATTTGGCATACGCGCATGCCATAAATGCTGCCGATTCTTCATGCCGCACAAGGATAAATCGGATTTTGTCCTGTCTTTGTCGTAGCGACTCCATAAAACCATTAATGCCATCACCAGGCATACCAAAGATAACTTCAACTCCCCAATCTATCAGCGTCTCAGCGATTATATCAGAAGTTTTCATACTTTGATATTCATTCATATACACACACTAATGCTGCATAGTAAATATACGGCACCAATGATGCACCAAACACCAGAAAGCACGCAATGAGAATAGGATAAATCAACAATTTTCAATCATTTGCTGTCAAGTCCACTGTTTTGAGTCCCTTTTTTATGCTTCCACATATGGTTATTCAAGCCGACAATTAAAACACATTAGGCTCTATAACCCCTTATGTCCAAATTGTATTTCCCATTACCATAATTATTTAATTTGACCATATATTTGACCAAATTGACCACTTAATTGACCAAATTGACCATTCATTGAATTCTTTGTAAACATTTATTGCAATAGAGATATGTATAGGTTGACAGACCCAAATCAACTCGCCACCCATAGTTCAATAGTCATACGGGAGTACCTAAAAGGCAGAACACTAAACCAAATAGCTGATGAAACAGGCATATCGAAAGGCAAAGTACATTACTTGATAAACAACTGGAAAAACAATTTAGCAATACCAAATATTGAAGAGGTAAGGGATTTTGCCGTCATAGTCAGAAAATCAGGCATGTCCATCAAGTAGTGTGCACAAGGCTTTTAGAATCTTACAGTTGTTGAAAAATATTGGCATTGGAGAGGACAATGAAAACACCAAGTATGATGATGACATCACCCATGAAATTTCCTGTTTTGTAGAGACAATATATAAAACTGCAAAAGTTTAGGGATTCAGCCCACCATTGTGACTTTATGGATTAAGGATTTGCTCGATTGCCACCACCCTACTGCTTCCAACGGAAAAAACGGTGGTCAACAACAAACACCCATGGAAACACACCCCAAAAAAAACTTCAGTTTCGCCCAGTTTGCAAACGAAACAGATTCAGATATACAGATAAAGCAACAAG
>JBKJYK010000190.1:0-9818 GCA_046715515.1 Candidatus Nitrosocosmicus sp. | reverse complement strand
CGCATGCTCTGACTATGTGAGCCCCTTTTGCAATGTATGGGTTCATGATCTGTGGTGATTGTGTAATAAAAAAAAGTCAAGATATCGTCATCAATTCTACAATATGTATAATTTTATCATAATTGCCGTCATTGACTTTTTGGTTTATTGTTAATATGGGGAGATAAGTCAATGATTTTGCACCAAGCCACTATCACCGACGGTTCCGTTTGCAAATGCATAATGGGAGGATGATGGTTTGCGACATTGATTAGCAATTTCCTGTTGTCCCTGTCTGCTGTTTTTAAAATACTTATTGGAATTAGAAAAAAATGACTTTATTTTTCTGCATATAGTGTGAATATGATTAACTTTGTCTAAGGTAAAATGTAAAACCTGCAATGATACAATAAGTATGCCCTTCTTTATCTAATGATCTGATGCTATTCCAACAGTTTTTTACCTAACAAAAGGACAAAAAATATAGATATGTAAAAATTCATCTGTAACCTTGTGAATAACCAAATAAAAAAATATGTTGTTAAATGCCTATGTGCGATGAGGAAATCGAAGAACCCCTAAGTCCAAATTTTGCTGAACCGCATATAACTGCCAACCCTGGACATCTGGAATACAGGGTTATTGTAGAAATGCCCTCTGCAAATGTCCCAAATGATCAGCCAACCCTGGTGTTTGATGATGCCAACCAACATTAGATTCTCACAGGGGTAAAATACGTTACAACACTAGGGAAATTGTAGGAACGGTGTGTGCATTTTGTGAATTGTTGTGATTATGCACTGGTAAATTAACTTGATGACATGTATAAACAATGGTATCATTTTTGATTTAAAAAAACATTTTGCCTAAACGTGTAAAAACAACACACAAAAAGCGATTTATTGTGTTGTGGTAAAAGAATAATAAAGAGTTTGGATAAAAAAAGAGTTAAGAAGTTAAAGATCTTTGAGCTTCATCTAAAACTTGGTTTGTCGCATTGACGGTTTGTTTGATTTCCTCTATTGGTGCATTACTGTCTATCTGTGCTCCTAGTCTTTCTCTCAACAGCTCTTCTCCTTGTTCTGATAGTTCTTCACCTATGGGTTCTTCAATATATTCAAAATTGTCCAAATAAGCGGTTGTTGCCAATTCTTTGGCCTTTGCGGTATCATTAGCTGAATATGCCGATACTGTTTGATTTAGCAATGATTTGATATTCAAGATGTATTCTTGGGTGCTTTTTTCTTCATTGGCTGGTGTAGTCATGTTTTCAGAAGAGGGAACTTGGGTGCCATTTACTTGTGTATCATTTACTTGCGCAAATGATGGTGACAGTGTGATATTGGATATAACTGTAGATATTGCAGCCACAGCGAGAATCAGGATTATTTTTCTTTGTTGAATTTTTGTAAACACGTTAGCAGAATATTTGTAAACTAGAGTATTTAATTCATTATTTGATTCTCTGCAGTGAGAATATTTGGGTAAAATGATTTGCTTTTTGACTTCTGAGATCTATTTGGTTGTATTGCATACTACCATTTTTATTCGTCCGAAACCACGCCTGTTTTACAATTAAATTGTTAAACAGACAACTGTCCATATTAATGATATCGATTAATGGTAACAGGTTTGTATGTGCATGTACATGAGGGTTTATCGACGATTACTCCAAAAGTATTCGTGACTTTAATATACGTTGCCTAATGGGGGATGAAGTGTTGTTAAATACATGTTATTCATTTTTACATAATTAATTCGTTACCGTGACGATTTCTTTTATATCTAAAAAAAATTTAGTTTACCATTTAAACCGTATGTGTCATAAGGAGGTTATTGATTGCCATAATTATTTTAGCATGCAATATGTTTTCATTCCTCTGCTAGTGTGCCTGACTAGTTACCTGAGTCCCCTTATAGGTTACTACAGGTGGTTTACGCTGTATTCTCACAACCAAAAAAGGACTCGTATACTATATCTTTGCAAATGGTAAAACTTGTTAGGTTCTCCTTTTTGATTATTGTTAATCGTCTATTATGTTGAGTATGTTGCTATATGGATCTTTGAGCCATGCAACCTTAATGTTACCATTAATATGGATATCATCTTCTAATGTTGTGCTTGGCGTCTCATAGTGATCGAACCTGACTCCATTGTCTTTGACCCCCAATGTGCTACCTTTCTATGTGTTCTCACGCTCCCCAAGTCAAAGCCGTGGCTTGGTTTGTTCCAGCCTATAGTGAATGGTAAACAATGATGGTGGATTTGCCGCTCTTATAGACAACGGACTCGGCCTACAGGACCTATTTTTTTCAGTCTGAGAACCCTTTATAAAATTTTCTTGCCGCCTCCAAATCCCTGATAGCAATGCTTGCTGAGGCATCCTTATCACCTAACTTGATGTTTAAAGGCGGGGTTGAGGATTCATCGCAAACAGGTATTTATACAAATAACTAAACATTGGTTTGATCTTCTAAATCCGGATTACATTGATATCCTTCAAAAGAAGAATGGTATAAAATTCAAAAACATTGTAAGGTTTCAGTATTTTTTTGTATTGGTCGACTTCGTATTTGGTTGCCTTAAACTACAACTTGCTCCAATCAAATTTTGCAGCAGGGTTCTTTGGCAAATGGCATTTATGTCTGTTCACTATGTCTATTTGCAATTATGTATCCATCTCAGACTTAATGCACTTCACCTAGACGTGCATAATCAAGTCCTCTTGCCTCCTTTTTTAGGATATCACCCCAATTTATGTTAAAGTCGTTACCATCTGTTGTAGACACAGAAATGTTGTCTATATTGTCTTAATTCTTGGGCTCTTCAATTGTGTCGGCATTTGCATTATAGGTAGATACTGCGCTATCACTAGTATTAGTGGAATAGGGGCCTGAATCGATAATTTTACTTTTGGATACTGTTTGCAGTTTCTGTGTCCGCCTCATCAGTTCGGAGTCAAGCCCGGACGCAAACTCCTGTAAAGCGTCAGAGACTTTTGGTATTTCCGAGCCTTCCGAAAATCCCTCTATGGCTTCCAGGGTACCACCATCGTTAAACGGTTAGTCACCCCTAAAGATTGTGTCAAGCAAAGACGTTTCGCCCTTGTTTGTGAATGTCCACATCTGGTTGTGCAAGTTCTTGCTCTCCAACTCCTTCACCTCCGGCATGCCTGATGTGTCTATCCTGGGTATTGGCAGGGCCTTGCCCCAACTGACACCAAGTGCCTTTGCTAACACCTTTTCATGGGATAGGTCCCTCACAATCAGGTATGACGCTGTTGACCTGAATGCCTAGTCGCTGCTCATTATGGTATAGCCTGCATTTTTACAGCCTGCCCGTTGCCTCCAGCGTGAGGTTGTAAATCATGTTCAGGACAATGTTGCTGCTATCGTAAATTCATGAGGATGACCTGGGGTTTCCTGCGGCGTCAACTGGCCTAGCGTTCTGGCCCGCGTCCAAAAAGTGGTGTATGTTGGGCGAGTCTAATGCCACGGACAACGGCACCTCATCACTGGGCTGTGATGACGACGAAGATGACGACGATAATGACGATGATGACGGGTGGGATGCGCCCTCCAAGAGAACGTTTATTGTGTTTGTGATCTGCTCAACATGGCCCATCTCCTCAGTTGCCATGTTCCTTAACAGGTCCTGGTAGGGTTTTGCGTCACAACTAAAGTTCATGTTTTGGAAAAAGTACTGCATCATGGTCCTCATTTCGCCAAACTGGCCACCAAGGCATTCCTGCAGCGCTTGGGGGGGCCTTTGGGTTTGGACTGTCGGCTGGAGGTATTGGGTTGGGTAATTGGCTTATTGATAAAACATATACACAACTATCAAGTGATCAAAGTATTTATATTAACTATTTTGCATAATAACTCATTTTAAGTGTTAAATTTAATTATATTTGGTTTAATTAAGTATTTTTTATTGTGAACTGAACAAATTTTTATGTTTTTAAATGGAATGGAATGCTCGTAACGCGGTTATATCTGTATTTACGAATATTATGTGACACAAAGAACAAATGACCAAGAGGCATTATTGTATTATTGTGCTGAAAATTAATTACCTGTTGTCTCATTGATTTCCACCCACTGCAGTAGTATTTACAAACGCAAATCTTGGTGTTCTACAATATCGCAAATATACTTATTGTGTACAGTTACTTTTTTCATTACAGCCATGAATATTTTCTTGCGATATCATTTTGTTTAGAAGGAAATTTATTGCGCATTTACTAACTTGAATAATGATAATGAGGCAGTAGCCTTATTTATCAAAGTCAACAATAAATTTTAATTTATAACCTAAAAGTACGAATAACAAAGAGGTTTTGAATTTTCATAATGCTATTGTATTGATTTCGATCGTTTCGGCCTTTTTGTTGATGATGTTTTTACAGCTAACAATCCAATACTTGACAATCAGGCAAATCGGCATTCTGATACCTCAGAATTTCTAGCATATTATATACCGATCTCCAGAGATACCGGCGGGACCTTTGCTACTGATTACTATGAATTTTCTTTTGTGGGTGACATAGTAAATACTACAACTACATGGATAGCAGAGTATGGGTATGCCGGGGTGTTTTCCGCTGCGTTACTGGAAAACCTTTTTCCGCCCATACCAAGTGAGTTGATATTCCCATTAGCTGGCTTTACTGCATATTCCAAAAATTTGGGATTGATTGAAGGCGCCCTTGGTATGGCTACCATGGGAGCAGCAGGGTCTACTGTGGGTGCGATAATAATTTACTATGTATAAATGCGAATTGGCAGGCCGGTAATTATAAAATATGGGCGATATGTTGGAATCGGAAAAAGGGCGATTGAGAACACAGAAAAATGGTTTGAAAGACACGGTCAAGCCGCTGTCTTTTTTGGGCGCATGGCACCTGGGATAAGGGAAATTGTGTCGATTCCTGCAGGAATCCAGAAAATGAAATTGCCTGTGTTCATTCCTTTTACCTTTGCAGGATCCTTGGTGTGGAGTGTTTTTCTCACGCTTGTTGATTTCTATGTGGGGGAAGCATGGAATAGATTCTATGGTGCGTATTCGTTTATTTTTGATGTAGTTGCTGTTGTTATAGTGATTGGAATTGTTTTGGGAGTTGCTCTTAAATACCGTAAAATCAAACAAAAAAAAGACAGTAAAGGCAATAACCCATAAAATGCCATAATAAACAATAACTAAAAAGGTATGGCTGTTTAAGCTATTTTTATCATTATGATTTGAATAATGATGTTGTTTTGTGAATCTGTGGTATGTTCTCAGAATAACATCATCATAGGGATAAAGGGTGAAAAATAAATATGTGAACGTTACCCATAATGGGGATACAGGCTCGCCAGGGTTACAGGCAGCTATTGTGGAGCCCATTTTGTTATCCTGTGT
This sequence comes from Candidatus Nitrosocosmicus sp., assembly GCA_046715515.1. Taxonomy (GTDB): domain Archaea; phylum Thermoproteota; class Nitrososphaeria; order Nitrososphaerales; family Nitrososphaeraceae; genus Nitrosocosmicus. The sequence continues at coordinate 4,435 of JBKJYK010000190.1, read as the reverse complement.
CAACAATATTGCATTTTATGAAATTAATTCCAATATAAAAAAAATCCCAACATTGAAACATACCGTTACTGTCAACATTATAAAAAAATACCTGTTTTATCTTGTTGAGTATGGACTTGTCTTGTACGATGGGCAGAAACATGTATTTGCATTAGAGGATGGAGGATTTGATTTGTTGAATATGATTGAAGAGGAGAAAAGACAGGAAAAAACCGATTTAGGGGATATTGAAATTACCCTTGAGTGAAAACAACCATCCAAAACAAAAATAACATACACATACAGAAGGCTAGTTAAAGTAGTTAGGTATCGGGTAGTGGATTCCTGGCATGATAAAAGGTGAGAATACTTACATTTTCTAAAGCATTACAATTTTTAATTTTCCTCTAGTATTTAAATGGACCCTCGTCAAATCCTTAGGTTTGTGTCCTATATGGAATATTGATACTATAAATTACCTTTTCAATCATGAATATCAAAACCTTAAACTGCCTACTGTTGGATCTGTATCTGCTGCATCTAACATGACTTGAAATTTGTGTCCCGTATTTTACTGTTAAAGCTTTCCCTAACCGGGATTGTTAACATTATAAAGACGTTATTGCATTCTATGGTGTTTGGCCTCGAGTCTTATTCTTTTTAGCCATGGTTGGGAAAAATAATTATAAATTTACCGTGGGTTTATTTTGCGAATCTTAGGCCCTAACTGACTCTAAACACGGAATGATCGGAAAATTCTTGATAGATCGAGCCGTTACCTGTATTATACTTGATCATTAAAATATTCTTGTTATGGTTGTTTCTCCTCACCTGGTGGTGGCTCAATTTGTCCGCGCATTGCACCCTCCGGATTTTGTTGTGTATGAACGTTAACATATGCGTCCTCGCTTCTCATTACCTCAATTAAATCAGATAACTGCTTACCAGCCATTGGCCCTTCGAGATTGGCCGATATGATGTTTCCTTTAGATAAAAGCCCACTTAGTTGATCTGTTGGGGTTTCGGATTTGAATAATGTGGCTACAATATCTCCATTTTGTCCTATCTTCCCAACATGTATGTGAGCTGCGTTAACCGCATTGATACCTGTAACATTGACTGTATAGGCTATGCCACTACCATCCGTGGCAGCTTCAAACTCGGCACTACCTGTTGGTTTTGCTTCTGTATCTATTGGTGGTATTACTTCGGCAACTGATAAATCTGCAAAAAATTTTTCTGTTCCTTGGGCAAATGCTGAACTAGAAATGCTAGTTGAAGGTGCTGCTGTGGCCAGTGTTAAAACCATCAGTGTTGTTGCTAAAATGGCAATTGATGCCAATGATCCTTTCGCTAACATAGTTACAGTATCATAGGCAGCATGATTAATAAGATAAACCATCTTTTAACTCTAAAATTTATTGAATATTGGTTAATGGGGAAATTTATCTATATATTGGTATTTTTATCTCTGCATCTACTACTGGTTGTTCGTTTTAACTTTACCTCCTATTATTAGCCGTCTGTTTCGAAAGGTGAGGTGGTGTGCACTATAGTTGGTTATTCTTTATCTATTGATTTCAGGTGTTAACAAAACACACACACATTCTCACACGCACCATCTCTGCATTTTTGAAATAAAAAAAATGAAACCATAAAGAATAACAATAGGTTATTTAAAAGTAAAATGTTTAGTAATTCATATATAGTCAAATACTCTGATATTTTAATAAATTGGGTATATTAAACAATCACTCATACAATTTTAATATACTATTAAACGGATATGGAATTCGGGTTATTCTAAATAATTTTGAGATCGTAGCTCAGCGCTACATTAGAAATTTGGAGAAAAGATATGTCAAACACGCGTACTAAACCTAGGTACCTAATGTCTGCTGTGATTATCATACTTTTGATTATGCTGTACACAGGGCCTTATGCCTTTGTCTATTTAAGAACCGCCACTTGGACATTCCCGAGGATAGACGAGCGGGATTTTAATGCCTTTGAGAAAATAGAGACGTCGGTGAGCCAAGTAGCCAATTTAACAAGCGTCAGGGATGTGGAGGGTGCGCAAGAGGCTAACTATTTGGTGAACGTTGGGGTTTTTGACAGAAAGTTTCTGGATTGGATTGGCTTTCCCCTGGTATTGGAAGTCAATGATTTCCAGTTCAACGCAACTGGGGTTTCCCAAGGAAACGTTGTTTTTGAGTGCAGCCATATTGTAAATGCATTTCCAAGACCCACGGGGTTTGAACCCTGGTTTGTCTACCAGCCATTAGTGGATAGATACGACGATCACACCATCGATGTTTCCTGCAGGGGTGACGCTTCAGTAATCGATCCGACAACTCAGCCCATACCACTCACGATGAATTACTCAATCTCCGCTACCTTAGTGGGAGATCGAAATTATAAAGAGCAAACCTGGAACAATAGCCAAAGTATGGAGATCAGAGATGTACGCTCGCTGTAACCTAGGGAAGAAAACAGAGGGGGAGACAGTTTTATGACAGACCATGTTAGCGAAAAGGGCGAAGGAGAACACAGAGGATTGCGTAGACTTATTCGCGACAAAGAGGGTGGTGGATGGCTTGGGTATCGTGGATTGTTCGCGTTCATCTTTTTTACTCCTACGTTGGGTCTCTTTGCATATTGGATAACCTATACGGGTATCACCCTTGGAACGGGCATGTTTTACTTGACTCTTCTCCCTTTTCTGGTGGCGCTTCCATTAACCGCGCTTCTTCCAGGCAAAAGCGGGATTACGCCAAAAACCCTGGGTATTCTTGCCGTCCTTGCGATTGTACCATATAGTCTTTATGACTTGGCCAGGGTTCCCATGAATCTTATTTTTGGGATTCCGTTCTGGGATCACTGGTTTGATTGGGGAGCCAGCATATTGGGAACCACGGGATCTGGCGCTACAGCAACAGGTACCATATTCACTTATGAGCAACTAACAACTGGACTTGTAGCCCACATTATACGGGGATGGGGTTTGGCCATGGCCTACTACATACTTGTGAGGAAGGTGACACTGCTATCGGCCTTTGTTTTTAGTTGGATCATGACCATTGTCTATTGGATAGTTTTCCCTGTATGGATACTAACCGATGCCCTCCCGCCTTGGATATGGTTTTTCGTAGCTTGGGAGTCCCACATGGTCTTCGCCCTGGGACTTTGGGTGGCACCTAAAATCTTCCAGCGTCTCTACAGGAATCCTGATAAGATGTCTGGGGTAGGGGACGACAGGGACAGCAGGGAAACATCACATTACAAAAGGAGTTGGAAGACAACCCTCTTTGGCATACTGTCCAGCCAGGGATTCGGATTCATGGTCGGGTCCACTTGGTTTGGATATGTCGTCACAAGTCAGCCGCCCTCTCTATATCCTGTATTTGGATACGGAAAGCCACCACCAGTCCTTATCGAGGGCTTTGGTCCCTTCCACTGGGCAGTTGTGGGGGCGGTGATAGGAGTTATCTTCCTATACCTTACACTAAGGTCCCGCAAGGCCTCTTCGCTGGCCAAACAGAATCAAAAGTAGGGGAGAGGGAGGTTAGTCATACCAAAGCCTACTTTACCACGCTGCCTTGAAGACCATCCTGTCACAGTCAGGCAGTGAACATCCATTGAAGATGGAGCACAAATATCCATTATTTTTATTTGTTGGCCTAAATCTCCTTTAAATCGCTATTATATCCCGATAAAGTTGTTAGTAAAATATCATTATGATTATTTATCTTGTTTATTTTGGAATGAGTGCCTAAGATTCGGATGTTTCGTAGACAATTGTCAGTTACTATCTGTGAATGCTAGGTATGTGTTCATGGATTAACGTGCCTATGAGTTTCGATTTATTTTGTATGTGAAAATAAATCCATGCAAGAATGGGTTTTAAATTCTTAATGGTTTTGCCTTTAAATTGTCAAATCAAAGTATTAATCTGCAAAACAATTTAACATTGCTATCAATTGAAGGAGACCGCAAATAAAAATAAAAAGGAAGTAGTGAATATGGTTAAAGATTGGTTAGAGGAAGAAGGATTGGCAATAGAATATATGGATGATGAGGATGCAGATGTCAATTGCGTTGTTATTAAAGACAACATCATACTGAATATTGGTTTCCTTAATGCCTCTAAGGATAGCCTCATAGTAACTGGAAAAGCAGGGCCTCCACTTTATCCGCAAGATGTCCCGGAAGCAACAAAATTAAAAAGAGAATCACTGTTGGACTTGGAAATTGTTTTTCTGCAAATGAACCTGGACTTCACCATCAATACTACGAATGGTGCTGATAACGGTGTCACAATGTCTGACATACAAATTCAAAAAACAATATTTTTTGATGGTTTGTCAAAAGACAGGCTTTTTGATGTAATGGTATCAATATTTAACTGTGTGAATGTTGTTAGAATGAAATTTAGTTTATTGGGAAAAATAAATAG
>JBKJYK010000189.1:0-10589 GCA_046715515.1 Candidatus Nitrosocosmicus sp. | reverse complement strand
ATGCAATCACATATTAGAACTTCTCTTTGGCAAGTAGTTTCAGCTTTAGAAAGCATTAGAGAATAATAACAACTACAATCATAAAAAGTACTTTACTAGGAGGAAGAAGTTTTGTTTGGTTTTGGTGGAGGTGGGAGTTTTTCTAGTTTATGTTCAGGATTAGCCAAATAGTGCCTCGATGCACCTTCCCCACTTAGTATAATATTACAATTAATACATCTATATCTTATTGCCAAATCAGATCATTATTAAAACATCGAACATATGAAAAAACCTATCGAAATTATCTCAATTTTATTATATCCCTATTATCAGGGACGCTTGACCTTATTTTTAATTTAGAATAAATTGAACTAGCAATATTTTCTGATTTTGATTTTTCCCCATGGTTCACTAAAACTCTTTTCGGTTTTATCTTGGAAATAAACGATAATATTTGGTTAAAATCACTATGGCCACTAAATCCATCGATTTTTTGTTTAGAGCATCTAACAGGAACTACTTTCATTTTTCCATTTTTATCAACCATGCTAGCCTCGGATATAGTTCCATCAAGAACTCTCCTCCCCAATGTGCCATTAATTTGATAAGATACAAAGATTATTTTATTTTGTGCCTTCGGCGAAATCTCTTTGAAATATTCCACAGAAGGACCGCCTTCTAACATTCCGGATGTGGCCATGATGATCGAAGGAGAGTCATCATTAAAAACCTCATCTCGTTTACTAAGACCGTTGATAACAGTAAAATACGATGATTGAAATGGATTTATGCCTTGAAAAACAGATTTTCTTACATCATATCCTAAGTAATGAGCATATGACATATGAATAGCGCTTGCCTCAGAAATCATGCCCTCTATAAAGATAGGTGATTCTATTAGTCTGCCTTCACGCATTTCTTTATCTAAAACTAGCATTATTTCTTGGGCCCTACCAACAGCTGGAACTGGAATTAACACTTTGCCTCCCTGTTTAAGTGTTTGATTAATACTTTCCGTAAATGTACTATAAACAGAATATTGATCTGGCATGACATCGGTACTTGCGCCATATGTACTCTCTGTAATAATAGTTTCAACTCTAGGGTAATTGGATATGGCGCTATCTAATAGCTGTGTTTTTGCATATTTATAATCTCCAGTGTATAAAATATTATGAGTACCTGCTATATTAATGTGGACAGTTGCACTCCCCATAATATGACCAGCATTGTTAAGGGTTATGGTAATATCGGGTGAAATATCGGTGGGTTTGCCATAAGGTATTGGTATGCAATGCTTTATTGATTCGTTCACATCCCTAATTTCATATGGCAAATATGTACCATTGTTTTTACTTAGCTTTATAGAATCCATCTGTAAAAGCGCCATTAAAGGTAATGTAGGTTCAGTGCAATATACTGGCCCTTTATATCCAAATTTATAAAGAGTAGGTAAAAAGCCCTGATGATCTATATGGGCATGGCTAATAACTACTGCATCTAGTTCTTCCAAATTAAAATTGAACCAATCAATTCGAGGATATGCATTATAGCTTTGGTTTTCTCCAGGATTTATTCCACAGTCTAACATAATTTTACTTTCAGGTGTGACCACAACAAAACATGACCTTCCGACTTGCTTAACACCACCCAAACAATACAACATAACCTCTCTAAGATTATTATATTGATAATTAAATGGATCGCAGTTATTATAAATATGAATGCTTTCTACAGGATCCGATAATTTTGCATTAAGTTGAGCATTATTCACAGAATTCACATGATCGTCATGTTGGAGTAGGTTACTTGGAAGCAAAATGGGTCGAAATATTCTTTTTCCTAAACTTTGATAAAAATTCTGCCTTTCTTTTGAAGATGATTTTAAAGTAGAATGAATATTTTTTATGCTATTGGATGGAATATGTGGAGAGCGTCTTGTATGCGTTATCCAACCGGTATTCTTAGCTATTTTTAAGAAAATTTCAGAGGTTATTCCCTCAGGTTTATTAACTTCCAATATCACTTCACCAGTTGCCTCATCACAAAAAATCACCGAGACGGACATTTCCTTGGGTAATATTTTAGTTATTTCCGCCCTAGTCTCGTCTTCCGTAAGACGGATGGAAGGATCAGTTCTTATTATAAATCTCTTTTTTAGTGATTTTGATAATGCAGATAGGTGAAGCGTTAATTCAGTTAATGAGAATTCAGGGTTTTTGGTATATAGCGCAATATTAGTGCCTTCAAATTTCGCAGAGGATATAAGCGCTTCTGAGGGTAATGATTTCATTATTTCTTTTTCTAGTTGTTCTTCAAAATCAATGGTAATTTTAGAGGAACCACCATATTCCTTTTTTCCAAAATTAACTTTAGAAACATTATCACCATGATTGATACTTTTTTCTATATTTTCTGTGGTCAATTTATTATTAATTCCTTGATTTAATTAGTATCCTTATAAAATAAATACATAATTATATTAGTATTACATAATCTGAATATTTATGTTTTTAAAAAAATTTTTATTTATTTTTTTGCTTGGATCTATTTTGAATTATTTTTTCAGCAACATTTTTCACAATTTTATTTTTAAAAAAGTTATTTTTAGTTATCATAACATATCCGGATTTAATATGAGGTCTTCGAGGAAATCTAGCACTGCTATTAATTTGATCTTTTGGTACATCATAACCTAACGAAGCAACTGCTTCTATCAATTCAGAAAGCAAAGGTTCATAGACTGCCAATGATTTTGGAATTTTTCTCCCCTTATTTCTAGATAGACCTTTATTATAATAATCTAGCCAGAGAATAATGCTTTCATAATCCTTCATTATGCATAATTGGTTATCATATAGTATTTTAAAAGTTACGATGTTTTTTACTTATTTTACTTTTTTTGTATAACAATCTTGCATTCACTAACAATGGGATTGTAAATTCTTAAATTATCACACATTTCTTTTATTCTCATCTCTGCATCATCAATGTTTGTTGCCGATATTTCTATTATTAAAGATTTAGCGGTTCTAACAGATATAATATCATGATAGTCTTCTTTCAGAATGAGATCATTCAGTATGGTTTCTCCCTCAGGATCATTCAAAAAGCTTTTATTTTCTATGCTAACATTAGCGACAAATATCAGGTTTTTGCCATTATTGGAATTATTCATATGCTGTTTAATAATTCACAAACACTATAAATACAAAAGCTTATAATTACAGAATCTAATTGATTATTGTTTTATGGTCATGTAGCTCAGCTTGGCAGAGCGAAGGTTTTGTAAACCTTAGGCCGCGGGTTCAAATCCCGTCATGACCTTAATTTATAAGATTTGCGTAATAATTATTGATTAATCGGATAGCTTTATTTGACAGAACAAGATGTAAATCATTAGGTCTAGACAACTGACATGGAACTGTTAGGTGAGATTTTACATTTTTCTAAGAGTGGAAGGATAATTGTCAAAATGGACAAGTATAAGCCATCTATCAAACCAGGATTAAACGTGTCTGATTGCCAAGAAAAGAAAATAGGTAAGTTATCCGAGATTTTGGGTCCGATAAAATCCCCCTATGCCTCGGTAATACCATTCATTCAAAAAAGAAATAAATTAACAGGGACAAAAGTATACATTCAGGAACCTTTAAAAAAAAATTATAATTCAAAGGCATATAACTCAAAGTCAAAGATCAAAAGAAACAAAAAAAATAGGTAATAAACTATATGCAAAATAAATTAAATATAAATGATATCTGTCCTGAGTGTAAATCCAGCATCATACACGACAGTATAAAAGGAGAATTCATTTGTAGTGTATGTGGATATGTAATTGAGGATCAAATGCAAGATTATGGAAATGACGTGCAAGCCAACAACATATACAATAAACTTAGCAACTCAAGAGCAAGCGGGTACAACAGTATTTCATACCATGATTTTGGACTTCATACAGAAATAGATTATCAAGGCAAAGACTATACAGGAAAAGGATTTGATGATCAAGCTAAGAAAACAGTAACCAACTTAAGGAAATGGAACACCATTATAAGAATTTCAAACTCGAAGGAAAGAAGATTATCAAATGTTTTAACAAAGATAAACGAAATTTGTTCTTTTGCATCATTTCCAAAAGTGGTTTGTGAGACTGCAGCATTGATGTATAGAATTTATGAAAATAAATACGATACAAAAGGAAAATCATCGATTTGTATGGCAGCAGCTGCATTATATTATGCTTGTAAAACATGTTGCATATTAAGATCTTTAAGTGAGATTATAAAATTATGCAGTACAAGTGATGACTATAGTGAGAATTTAAAACTCTCCTCAAAATATTATAGGTCAATGGTAATGATTTGCGAAGATGACGAATATATCAGCTTATCACAAAATAACATTACAACGTCAGACGAAATTAATAATAAATCTAAAATTATACCTACACATAACAGTAAGCAAAAATACAATTACGGAATCTCCAATATTCAAGCAATAAACATAAACCAATATATTTCAAAATTAGCCAATTTGTCAAAGTTTGATACCAAAATTGAAAGACTTGCTCTGAATATAGCAAAAAAAACACAAAACCATTTATTGTCCGATGGAAAATCTCCTAACGGAATTGCAGCAGCATATCTCTACATAGCATCAATATTGCTTGGGGTTAATATTCTACAAATAGACATTTCTAAACTTGCAGGGGTAACAGAAGTAACAATTAGAAACCGTTGCAAAGACATTTTAACTGGTTATAGAATCACTTTAAAGGTTAAACCTATTACCAATAATTTCACATAAATATACCACATTTTTTTTAAAGATATAAATTATGAAATATTCATCTTATCGTAATGGGCGGTAATAAAAAGAAACCAACTCAATCTAATGCATCCAAATCCCAAGATAATAAAAATACAAATAAAGAAGATACAAAAAAAACCACCACCTCTAAACCACAACAAAAACAAAAACTATCAGTTTTGATAGAAGAAAACTCAGGGATGAAAGCAATAGGTTCAATGAAAGCTATTACAGTTCAAGGATTAGCTAGAAATTTAGGGGTAAAGATATCTGTAGCAAATAATTACATCAAAAACCTCGAAAATAAAAACATTATTAGAAATGTCGGAGGATTTAGTGGACATAAAATATATCAAAAGATAAAATAGATAACAATACTAAATATCTTTTTTAATAGTAAGAACATCACCCGGTTTTGTTCTTAAAAGCTCATGAAAATTTTCATTCTTTATATGTCCGATATGGCTAAACTGGTGGTTATGGTTATAGTCCTCAATAAAAATACAAATGCTATTTGATATCGGTGAAAAAGCTATATCTCCCTTTTTAAACTGTTTGAGGGGTTTTTCTGCTCCGATACCTAAATCCATCTTTAAATAAAGGTATTTATTTTGGAAATTGTTAATGAGTTGGCTAATTGGTAAATTATTAACTATCGTTTTTACAGTTAGAGGAGAAAGATATCGGATCAACTCCCCATCTAATTTTATACTATTATTTAACATTATTGAGATAGGTATCCTTGAAACACTGGTCATTCCGTTTGACACAAAGAGAGTATAAAAGTTTATAAATATGAACTTTCAGCAACATTTAATTATATATTTTAATGAATTTTGATAACAGTGGCTGTTAAAAGGACAAGAAAGAAAACAACAGTTAAAACTGATGAAAATGAAATAGAAGAAAAACAAAATTTGGAAAGTATAAGCAATGAGAATAATATGATGGAAGCCGAAAATGATGCTCCAAAAGAAAAAAAAGAATATGTAATATATGATGTTGAAACCGGATTTAAGCTAACTGAAATATTTTCGAAAGACAACAAGATAATTATTGGTCCGCCCAGATTAACAAGATTTGAAAAGGCACGAATAACTGGTGCTAGGTCATTGCAACTATCTTTAGGAGCGCCCACTTTAATTAAAATCCCATCAGATTTAACAGATACCATTATGATAGCCAAATACGAACTTGATAAAAAAACATTACCTATATCGATTAGAAGGATACTGCCAAATGGATTGTATCAAGATATCCCTATAAATTGGACCATTAAATAATAGATGAAGTTTAGCTCTTATTGTTTTCTCAATAATAAATCGGAATATATTAAAAGTATTTTTTCAGCTAAAAACAATAAGAACGGTATAAAAATAAATAATATACCCACCTTGATAGATAATCATTTTTTTTAATTATTCATAGGCCATATTAATTAACTTACGTAAGTTAAAAAAAACTACACTAACCGTTTTTTTATTATATCTCACTAACAAGCAGTTACAAATAATCAGAAAAAATTGCACCAACATTGATACCATATTTTTCATTATTTGCTAGACAATAATTATAATATTTTCAATATTAAAATATCACAGACAATACAGAAAAGAATTAAATAAATAAACATTATTTTTGCTTATAGTCTAAGATGTTTAATTTCTATACTCCAGACAAAGCAAATGAGTTTTTGCCCGAGATTAAAAGGAGATTTGATATAATTATAGGCTATAGAAATGAAATTTTAATAATTCAGAATGAAATAAATAATATTTTAAGCGACGATTATTCGTTTAAATTATTCTTTGAGAAGAAAAACCACCTAAATAAAATAATAAATTTATTATATAAACAAATAGAAGAGATAGAGGAATTAGGTATTTTAATTAAAAGTTTGGATGAGGGATTGATAGATTTTCCTTCCATAAGGTTTAACGAAGAGGTATGGTTGTGTTGGAAGATAGAGGAAGAAAAAATCAGGTTCTGGCATAAAAAAAATGAAGGATTTATAGGCAGAAAACCATTATCCATTAAAGGTAATTATAATGAAGACAACCTAGAGGATTTAAGATAGATAGGGAGATCTTTTATTGAGTATTAAATTAAAAAAAATTTTGAATATGGAAAATGAGCCAAATTATAAAACTATAAATTCAGAATTAAATCCTTTTGAAATTTTTCAAAAACTTTCGAATTATTACGAGGATTTATTTATTTTGGAATCGTTAGAAGGACCTAAAGAATTAATAAAGTCATCAATTATTGGTTTTGGACCAAAATACAAGATAAAATGTCTCAAAAAAAAATTATTGGTATTAGATAACAAAAAGAAAATTGAGGAAATACCAACCCTTGATCCCCTAAAAACGATTAACGAATTTTTTACATCGGTAAAAAATCAGGATTATAGGTATGTCGGTGGATTGGTAGGATACATAAATTATGAATCAATTAAATACTGGGAAAAAATCAAGGTTAAAGATAACAAACACTTTCCTCTTATGGAATTTGGATTATTTACGGATGGAATAATATTTGATCATGATAAAAGCAAATTAGAATACTTTTATTACAAAAAATCAAGATTACATAATATAGAGAATATTTTAAAAAAAACTCATGATAGAGATAACAGAATTCAAGGTTTTTCAATTAGCAATTTAAGAAGGAATATCGAGAAAAAAGATTTTGAAAAAATGGTAAAAAAAGTTAAAAAATATCTCAACGATGGTGATATCTTCCAAACAGTTTTGTCAAAAAAAATAGAGTTTAGTTGTAACGGTAATCCGCTGTCCTTATATCAAACTCTCCGAAAGGTTAACCCTTCACCATATATGTTCTATTTCAAATTAAATAAAAGAATTCTCATAGGCTCAAGTCCAGAGATGTTACTTAGAATTACAGATAAAAAAGTAGAAACATATCCAATTGCCGGTTCACGACCTGTTTCTAAAGAGAAAAAAACTACTGAAAAATATAAAAATGAAATGTTAAATGATGAAAAAGAGATAGCAGAACACACAATGTTGGTAGATTTGGCAAGAAATGATTTAGGAAAAGTTTGCAAATTTGGAACAGTAAATACAGACGAACTTATGAGTGTCAAACAATTTAGTCATATTCAACACATTGTTTCACATATTACAGGAGAATTAGACAACAAATACAGTGTATTCGATGCATTCAAATCAGTTTTTCCTGCAGGAACTGTTTCAGGAGCTCCAAAAGTCAGATCCATGGAGATAATCAACGAATTGGAAAAAGAAAGCAGAGGGCCTTATGCAGGTGCAATCGGATATTTTTCTTTTAATAACTCGTGTGATTTTGCCATCACCATCAGATCAATTTTCATCAACAGAAATAGAGGATACAATCAATCAGGGGCAGGAATAGTAATAGATTCGATTCCTGAAAATGAATATAATGAAACCGAAGACAAATCAAATGCAATATTATTGTCTCTTAATGTTTTTGAAAATCAACTAAAATAATAAGCTAAAGGTATCGATATTAGAAATTAATAAATATAATAATACACATTACCATCATAAATCCATTGGCGGCACCGCAAATTTATTTGATTTTTCAGAGTGATATTTTATTAACATAGATGGATCTTTCTGTCGTCCGGTTAATACCCCGACAACAATATCGTCTTTTTGTATAATATCTTTTTTTCTTAATTTCATAATTCCAGCTGGTACAGAACCAGATGCCATCTCACAATCAAACCCGTTTAATCCAACTGAAGACATACCATCCATCATATCTTCGTCTGCTACTTGTTCAACTAAGCCATTTGTAAATTCAATGGTTCTCAATGCCTTTATTATATTTGCAGGTTTTCCGATTTGTATGGCAGTAGCTGAAGTTTTAGGAACAAGTTTATCTTTTTCCTGCTTTTCATAATATCTATCAATTAAAAGTGTATCAGGTAATCCATTATTCCATTGAAGTTTTGTAGTCTCAAAGAAACCATTTACCAATTCATAAAAAGTATTAGCTCCAGTTGCATTAACTACTAAAACGCGTGGGATTTTTTTTATCCACCCCCATGCGAAGAGATCCATCAATGCTTTTCCACAACTAGAAATATTTCCAAGAGCACCGCCAGGATATACGATCCAATCTGGCGGATTCCAGTTCAATTGTTCAAGTATTCTGAAAACAATAGTTTTTTGGCCTTCGAGCCTAAACGGGTTTAATGAATTTACCGTATATCCACCATCTCGCCTAGCTATCTCAAGGGATTTTGAAAGCGCATCATCAAAATTCCCATCAACCTGGATTACCTGGGCACCAAATTGAAACGCTTGTCCTAGCTTTCCAGGCGCGATTTCACCCTTAGGTATATAAACTTCACAATTTAAGCCTTCATTAGAAGCGTACATTGCAGCAGATGCAGATGTATTACCGGTAGAAGCACAAATTAATTTTTTAACGGACAACAACTTTGCATGTGTTACCGCTGCAGCCATACCATTATCTTTAAAAGATCCACTAGGATTGTATCCCTCTGGTTGAAGTAAAAGATTGTCAACAGGCATATCAACATATTTAGCTACTTTGCTCATTTTATAAGGACGAGACAATCTACCTTCAGATCCATCCAAAGATACAAAATATTTAGAACATTCATGGATGTCATCCGTATCAATGTCAATGAAATTTATCAGTTCTCTAAATCGCCAAACTCCACTTTCATTAAATATATTTCCGCCATGATTAAGTCTTTGGAAAAAAGTATCAATTAAGGATTTATCAGGGGTTTTACAATATTCTATGTCAAGCAAAAAGCCGCATGAGCACCTATAAATATCATTGTTAATTGAATATGTAAGTCCACAAGATGGGTTGATACATTTCTTTTCTACTTCCAAAACATTACTCGATTAAAGTTTCACTGACTAGATTTATAAACTTAAAAATAAAAATTGTAGTCATTTGAAAAGCACTTGTTGTGAATTTAAAGAAGCATTAAATAATATTTGCACCAAAGAAAATCATGACGGGATATTACTTTCAGGAGGATTAGACAGCAGTATACTCGCATATCACATTAAACCCAAATATTCAATTACAATATCGATTGACAAAGAATCTCCTGATTATTTTTATTCATCCCTTATTGCAAAAAAAAGTACTCTATAATGCCTCACATGGTTAATATATCATATAGCGAAGTTTTAACAAATATAGAAGAATTAATAGAAGAATTTAAAACGTTCGATCCAATTTTTTTAAAAAATTCTGTTGTTCAATCAATAGGGTTTAAAATTGCAAAAGAAATGAATATTAATTCTCTGGTTATTGGCGATGGAGCAGACGAACTTTTTGCAGGGTATAATTTTTTACTCAAATATATTGATGAGCCGGAAAAACTTGATAAAAAAATAAATTCCATCATTCAGAATATGGACTTTTTTTCTATTAAATTTTCAAATAAATTAGGATTAAAAATATTTCTCCCTTTTTTGCAAAAAGAGATTGCCGAATTTTCACAAAAAATCACACTTAAAGAAAAAATATCTAAACATAATGGGATATTTTATGGTAAATTTTTTCTAAGAAAATGCTATGAAGATATACTAGGAAAGGAAATAGTCTGGAGAGAGAAAAACGCATTAGAAAAGGGCTCAGGGGTTACTAACTTAAAATACTACATCGAAGATAATATGATAACGGATTCTGAATACGGTATTGAGGAAGAAAAAGCAAAATCGGAAGGTGTAGAAATACGAAACAAAGAACACCTCTATTTCTATAAAATCTACAGGAAATTTTTTAGGCCG
>JBKJYK010000188.1:0-13112 GCA_046715515.1 Candidatus Nitrosocosmicus sp. | reverse complement strand
GAATACGGCATTACGGGCCGAGATAAAAACCACAAAGCCGTTTATTCGGATATCGGAATTTTTGTGGCAAGAAGGTAACACGGTCCATTCATCAAGGAATGAGGCGGAAGATCAGGTAATGATGGTTTTGGATATCTATAAAAATTTAATCGAAAATGTTTTATCAATTCCAACAATAACGGGTTTTAAGAGCAACAAGGAAAAATTTGTTGGTGCAGAATATACCACGACCTTGGAAGGGCTGATGCCAGACGGAAAAGCGTTGCAATTAGGTACATCTCACAATCTTGGAAGAAATTTTTCAAAACCTTTTGAAATTAAGTTTCTCAATAAGGAAAACAATGAGGAATTTGCATGGCAAACCTCTTGGGGCACATCATGGAGATTGATTGGAGCCCTAATAATGGTACATGGTGATGATAAGGGACTAATTTTGCCCCCATTGATTGCACCAATTCAAATAATAATAATCCCAATTTACAAAAATAATAGCGAAAAGGCTGTAAAAGAGAGTGCAAACTTATTGAAGGACAATCTTTTGGAATCCGGATACAGGGTTTTTGTGGATGAGAGAAATGGATATACTGCTGGATGGAAGTACAATGAATGGGAAGTAAAGGGGGTTCCAATTAGAATAAGTGTCGGCCCCAGAGACATAGAAAATAAGACAATAGAGATAGTGCGCAGGGACAATAAACATAAACAAGTGATTTCATTGGAACAGTTAAACGAAAACATGGAAAGAATTTTCAATAGTATCCAAAATGATTTGTTTAGTAATGCGCAAAAATATTTAAAAGAAAAAACCAAAAGGGCGTCAAACTACAAAGACCTTAAAAAAATGATTGATAACTCCGAGGGATTTGTTTTGGCCGAGTGGTGTGGCAAAGACGAGTGCGAGTTAAAAGTAAAAGAAGAAACCGGCGCAGATATTAGGGTAATACCATTTGGCCAAGAGGGGAAATTAAACGGAGACTTGAAAAATTGTATTTACTGCAATCAATCATCGGAAAAAATAGTTGTTTTTGCAAGAGCATATTAAAGCAAAATAGTTCACAAAGAGGGTTAAATCCCGGTTTTGGCCCTGAAAACTAACAAACAGAATGTTTATGTAAGGTTTTTTTCAAACCCATTATTGTAACTTGTCTAAAAGAATCAATGACAACAGCAAAAAAAAGGACATCAAGGTTATAGTAATTATAGCAATTATATTTGTAGTTGCTTTTGTTCTTGTAAGAGTAGCTTTATCAAATTCAAACCCGTTTTATGTTGTGGCAAGTGGAAGCATGGTTCCCGTCCTAAATGTTAATGATTTGATAGTTGTATGGGGCAAAGACAACAACACGTCTTTTGATAGCGCAAAGGTTGGAGATATCATTGTGTTCAAAGCCTTTATTGCTGACCCTGGGGAAGAAGAGGGCAAAACAATAGTTCACAGGGTTGCAACTGTTTTTGAGGAAGGGGAGACATTGAGGGGAAATACCGAACTTAACCGATTGTGTTATCCCGTTTCAGTACCTACTATTTTGGAGAACAAAACGATATTGACCAAAGGGGATGCAAATGGCTGCTCGATTCCGGGGGTTGATATTCCGATAACACAGGAAAATTATATCGGAAAGGTGGTCTATACTGTCCCACAGATAGGGATTATTCCTGCAATTTTAAAACCCCCCGTAAATTATATAATCATGGCCGTAATCGGCGGATTGTTAGTGGCATCTTTTGTAAAAAGCAACAAAAAACAAGAAGAAAAATCAAAAGATGAATGATCGCCAAAACAAAAACTTTCAAACAAGGATATCAATATTGATGCATAGACAAGATGACCCTAACAAATGCACAGCTGCTAAACTTATAAAATTTAAAATGGCAAATGAGGTGAGGAAAATTCCATATAACGATGTCGTGTTGGATCCTTTCTCAAATATTGTCCTTACTCGAGAAGACAAACAGGATATGACCGGCATCTGTGCCATTGATTGCTCATGGAAACTGGCGTCTAATATGATCAAAATACCGAAAAAGTCAAACATAAACAATAGAAAACTTCCTGCACTCCTGGCCGGAAATCCAACTAATTATGCCAAATTAGGCATGCTTTCTACATCAGAGGCAATATCTGGAGCGTTATATATGTTAGGTTATAAAAAACAGGCTTTAGATGTAATGAATAAGTTTAAGTGGGGACACACCTTTATTGACTTGAATTATAACATATTGGAAGATTATTCTAATGCAACAGAGCAATCCCAAACTAAACAAATAGAAAAAGAATATTTTCCAAATTTGTTTACTGATACAAGTTAATACACATGCATATGTATTTTACATAATTGGCTATATGCAAAGTTGATATATTATCCGGTTTATTTTTACTTTGTGAGCTAGCGGGCAAGTCACTTCTGACATAACGAAGAGGAAACTCCTCCCTCATTACAGGAACCTGAATTAGCGATAATTAGAAGGATACTTCTGGCAACGAAATAGAAAAGAATTCAGATTAAATCATTGGCGATGAGGATTAGTAATCTGAGTGATTTTAGCTGAAATGAAACGGTCGTCCCAGGTTGAGAAAGGCCAAATAGAGTTTGAATCCTGTATATACTCAGGTAGGCTGCTTAGCTGAATCTTGCCTAAAACAAAAGGAGGGTTACTACTAGTACACCATGTGTGAATACATGCATATATCCATGACCCTAATCAACTAATAAAAGATAATTAGGGTCATGGATTTTCTTAAAAAGTTACCCTGCAGACACGATAAAACTATTAAATCACAAATTTCTCTATATGTTAAAAAAGGATGAGTTATGATATGGAGTATCCAAATTTTTCCCACTCCGAATATTCTAGGAAATTAGCTGAAAAATACGGATATAAAGACTGGATGATATCAAGATTTTTAAAATTTATTCCGAATACAAAATTGCTATTAGAGTATGTTGAGAAAAATAAATCGTCACATGCTGAATACATTAGAGCAAATAACCTAAAAATTGATTCCATTAGCCTCAAAAAGAGACTTGTGGAAAAAGGATATCTTCTTAAGGATACGATACTAAAAGAGGTATTTAAAATAGATATGGCAAGAAACGTAAACAATCCAAATAGCGACAAAAAAACAAATTTAACAACCATTGGATCAACCTTGGAATACTTAAAAGGGTACTATTCCATACAGGACCTTAGCTCATGTATTGCGGTAGATGAGCTAGAGATTAACCAAAAGGATTCCTCAACAGTGCTAGATATGGCCGCATCACCAGGAGGAAAAACAACCTTTATAGCCCAAAAAATGAACAACAAAGGCAACATTATTGCCTGTGAACCAAATCGCAAAAGAATACCTTCGTTACTTTTTAACCTATCAAGATGCGGTGTAAAAAACACAACAATTTTCAACATCTCCGGCGAGGATGCCGAAAAGTTAGGGATAAAGTTTGATAGAGTCTTACTTGACGCACCCTGTTCCTGCGAGGGAATAATAACAAAAGATGAAACAAGAAAGAAAAGTAGAGATTTAAAAGATATAGAAATTTGCAGTATCAAACAAAAAAAGCTAATCCAATCGGCCTTTCAAGTTTTGAAGCCAAACGGAAAAATGGTGTATTGTACTTGTTCTTTTGCACCCGAAGAAAACGAAATGGTAGTCGATGAATTGATGAGAAACAATGGGGATAATGACTTGGAGTTGGAGCCCGTAAAATATGGAAATGATGGATTGACAGAATACGACAACCGCCAGTTTGATAAAGATTTAAGATATACAAAAAGACTGTATCCTCACATTCACCATACAAGTGGATTTTTTATCGCAAAACTAAGAAAAAAAAAATAAATTCAAGTTGTTTGAAATTTTACCACCATCAGCTGAGACCATTTTAAAGAGGGCGTTTAACAACTGGGGAATATTTAGTTTGTACGAAAAGATGGATATTGTTGTAAAATCGCCAAAAAATAAGGAAAATTCGCAAATAGAAAAAACTTCTTTGGATGATTTACTTGGAAAAAATAACAGGGACCTTCAAGTACATGTTTGCTCTAACAGTTTGCAAAAAGAATTAACAATCAAATTACAACCTGCACATTCTGGAATAATAATTGGGCAAATAAGGAACAAAAAATTTTTACCAAACTTAAACTTTGCAGAATTGGTTGTAAAGCATAATCCCAATTTGAATTATCCTTATGTGATTTTAGAAGATAAATCTGCAAGTTTAGTGATATACGGAAGAGATATCATGGGAAACGCAATTATCAGTTTTTTTAAAGGAATACGGGAAAATCAGACAGTAATAATTCTAAATCAAAACAAAGATGTTATAGGAATTGGGAAATCAAAATTTGGTGATAGCCTGATTACCCAAAGTGACAAAATAACTATAGACACTGTTCAAGATATAGGGACACATTATCTAAAGGACGAAAATAAATACACATTACATGGTGATTGAATTTCGGGATTTTTTATATTTTTAAAGTTAATCGATTTTATTTTTGTCATTGAAAGGTGGGGTCGGATATAGCCACGCTTCAATAAAAAAATATGGTTATTTTCTAGCTTTTACAAGAACAAGTACGGCTATTCCCGCCATCATGACTCCAAATATCAAAAACACTGTGATTGGAAAACCCCCTGACGACGTTTCTATGCCTGTTGGAGCATCATTGGTTACCAATGAAAATTCACTGTCTCCAATCTTAATAATTTTGGAAAAACCTCCTATCTGTAATTGCCCACTTGGAGGGGCGGTCAAACTATGCATATTCACATTTACATTGTTAATAGTACCCGATGCATCGGTTTCTTTTACAGTATGAGTCCCTTCTCTAAAGCTACTTTCACCTAATGAGTATATGGATATTATTTCTGATCCTCCCTCTTCAACATCAAAACCGAATCCAGAAGCCCCAGCCTGAGCCCCGGTTGCATCGAATAAAAAGTGCCAATTCCCCATTGCCGAACCAAATTCTTCGAAATCAAGCAATGGCTGATTAAAAGTTTCAGCTAAGGGTGTATTTGCCAGTGCAGGTGCTAACTCTGGAACCAGTTTTTCAAAACCACCAATAGGGTGATTGATGTCTATCCTATCGTATTGCGGAGTGTTAACATATAGCGGTTCGTCTGTAGAAAAGCTTCTCCAATCCAAATCGACGATCGCCGAATCGGTTCCATTAGTTGATGTTACGAGATCTGTTGCAACGGGCCTTAGCTCAACTTGGTAGGATATTGTTGAGGTAGCCGGGCCGCCATTAATACTGGCTCTATACACAAGAGTGGCATTCTCAAATTGCACGTGACTTTGTTTTTCTTGTAACAATACATTATTTATGGAAGATAAAATTTGGGTTAATCCATTATTGGGATCTGATGAATTTAGTGTGAAAGAAACAGTTTCTTTTCTGCCATTTAAAAGCTCAGAAATGGCGCTATTTTCGGGATATCTTAATGTGATAATCTTATCACCTTTAAACGAAGCTTTTGCTTGATCAAGTGTTGGAGAGATTGCGGCTTCAAACTGTATTGCAAACGCCTGATTAAAATTACCACCAAAGATAACCACAGCTAATAAAATCATCATATATTTTGATGTTATTAATTGCAATGAGATTCATTTCGATATAGCCTGTTTATAATCTTATTGAAATAAAGATCATAACGTTGATTTTGACTTAAATTATAACAACAATAAGGTAATAATTATAGTTTATTTGCAAAAAGTGTATAATTTGCAAATGCCAAAAAAAAAAACAAAAAGGATTAAAAAAAGTAAAAGAAATTGTTTTCTTTATTATGATAACAATTTTAGCTGGTGGAACGGGGTCAGTCAAATTAGTAAGAGGACTCTATAAAGAATTTAAAAATATTGCAGTTATTTCTAACGTTGCAGATAATTTTTGGTTTTATGGGTTGTACATATGCCCGGATATTGACACAATTATTTATGGCCTAGGTAACAACCTTGATAAAAAAAAAGGCTGGGGAGTCAAGGGGGATTCTTTTAATTTCTTAAACTATATGAAAGACATAGGTGAAGAGTCATGGTTTGGTTTAGGGGATAGGGACTTGACAACGCATATTATAAGGACAAAACTGCTTAGGGAAGGCAAAAAATTGTCGGAAATAACTGATTTCTTTGCAAAAAAATACAACATCCCTATCAAGATAATTCCTGCGTCTAATACTCATTACGAAACCCATATAATTACCAAAGACAAAAAGGAGATGCATTTACAGGAATTTTGGATAAAATACAAAGGAGACATTCCAATATCTGACATAGTCTATCACAATATAGAAAAAGCTCAAATAACAGAAACTGCAAAAAAGATTTTGCAAAATTCAAAGATAATAGTATTTGCACCAGGCAATCCCATAACAAGTATTGGTTCTATCCTCAATATAAAATCATTTAATAAGGCACTCAAATCCTTGAAAGACAAAGTAGTGGTCATCTCGCCATTTATCTCAAATAAAGCCATTAGCGGCCCAACCGAAACCTACATGAAAGCAAAAGAAATAGAGCCATCCGCACAGGGCTTGGTTGATTTTTATTCGGAATATGCAAATGAGATGGTTTTTTCAAATATAGATGAAATAGGTTTTAGAGAGCAAATAAGCAAGAATCATCAAAATATTAACTTTCATTTTACAAATATACTGATGGACACACCAATAAAAGAAAAAAATTTTGCAAAGTATATTATTTCAAATTTTTACAACAAGTAAACAGTGTTTTTTATTGGGATTATCAAAGACGGCAATAATTATTCCAGTCAAAAAATTTGATTATAGCAAAACAAGATTGAGTTTGTTCTTGAATCCTAAAGAAAGAAAAGAACTAACCGAATTACTAATGTTAGACACTTTGGAGAAAATATCAAAAATGGAGCAAAAGCAGATAATAATAGTTTCTAGTGAAAGAATCAAATTAGTAGATAAATATAACGATATAATTATTATCAATGAGAACGATTTCAATGGCGTAAACAATGCCATAGAATTAGCAAACAAATTTGTCAAAAACAACAAATTTAGTGAATCACTAATCGTTCCAATAGATTTGCCATTATTATCTACAAAAGATTTGGATGACATAATAAAACACTCTCGAAAATTCGAAAAAGGTATTTGTATAGTCCCATCAATGAGATTTGATGGAACAAATGTTTTACTAAGGAAACCTAGTTTGGTAATAGATACTTTTTATGATGATAACAGCTTTTATAACCATGTAAAAAACGCAGCCAAAAATAAAGTATCCGTGGAGATACTTAATAATGAAAATTTGATGGTTGATTTGGACACTATGGACGATATTGTGACAATAATAGACAGATACAATGCAATATTAGATGCTGGCAAGACTGAAATGAGCATGGAAGAAAGTAAATCCATAGTTTTTTTAAAAGAGAAAATGAAAAACAAACAAAAAAACAATTGAAATAGGTTTTGAAGATTTTTATTGCATTTAGGATAAACTTGAACATTGCTAAATAATGTTATAGCCATTGTAGTGATATCTTTTATAATAGTGGGGTCTATGTGGGGAATAGGGAACCTGTTGAATCCACCGAGGGAAAACAAAATAGAAAAATCCAATGATTCCATTTTGATAGTAGCACAAAACAACGCTTTTAACGAAACAAATCCAACAATATTTGTTAAAGAGAGCATCCCGACAAAGTTAATAATTCTTAACAAAGATTTTGTCAAACATGATTTTGTTTCTGAAGGGCTGGGGTTAAACTCGGCATATTTAACCACAGAACGGGATTTTGTTACTGCCATTGTCTCTGATAAAACGGGGGAGTATGAATATTATTGCTCATTTCACCCGTCAATGAAAGGAAAAATCGTTATTGCCTGATAACGAGCAGATGAGAATGTCTTTATATTTTTATTACATTTGAGACTATAAACAAAAGTATATGTACAGTCCTTCTGATGATACATTTTTTATTGCAAATGCGATTGTTAAATATCATGGCAATTATGCCTTGGAGATAGGGGTTGGATCTGGATATCTAACCGAAATCTTGTGTAATAATTATAAATTTGTTTTTGGAACTGATGTTGATTTTGCCTCTATCAAACACAGCAAAACCTTTCTTAAAAACTTCAACAACAAGTTTTTGATTTGCTGTGATGTGTGTGAACCGGTTAGGTTTATGTTTGATATCATAATTAGTAATCCACCCTATTTGCCATCCGGTGACGAGAACATAAAAGACAACACTATCTATGGGGGACACACAGGAACAGAAACTACGTTGAGAATTTTGCAATTATTCAAATCCAACTTAAAAGACGAGGGCAGAATAATATTTTTGAAATCGTCTTTATCGGAAGATAAAAAAATCAATCAATTTATTGATGATAATTTTTTGGAAAAGAGGATATTGGCAAAAAAGAAAAGTTTTTATGAAAACCTGGAGATATGCGAAATAACAAAAAGGTAATCGGCAGAAAAAAAACTATTTCCTTAGAAAAGATGCAGATCTTTCGGCAATCGCATTGGTCATGCCGGATAACGATGTTGTTCCGCCTAAATCATACGTAACAAATTTATTTTCATTTATTATTTGTTCTGCTCCTTTAAACATTGCATCAGAAATATGTTTTTCCCCAAGATATTCTGCCATCCATGCTCCGGAAAGAATTGTGGCCACCGGATTTACCTTATTTTGACCCGCATATTTTGGAGCACTGCCATGTGCGGGTTCAAACATTGCATATGAGTCACCGTAGTTACCAGAATAAACATTCCCTATTGAGCCAACATGACCCGACGCACATTCAGAAATGATGTCCATAAATAAATTTGTGCTAAGCAATATGCTATTGTTAAATCTCTCTGGATTTTTAACAAGCTGTTGAGTCATGTTGTCAATATAATACTCTTCTACATGAATTTCTGGGAACATTTTTTGTGTTTCTAAAATGGCATTCCAAAAAATACCGTCAGTTTCCTTAAGGATGTTTCTTTTGGTGATTGCAAATATCTTTGTAAATCCTTTTTGTTGAGTTAATTCAAATGCTTTTTTTGCAACACGTCGGCAACCTTTTCCGGTCGTTTTTCTCACGGCTATTGCCGAATCGTCGCTTGTTTTAAATTCGATACCCGTGTATAGACCTTCTGTTGCCTCTCGAACGCATATAAAATCCAGTTGTAGTTTTGATGTACTGTATGTTTTTATGGGTCGTATATTGGCATATAACTCAAACTTTTGTCTTATGGTGACAGCAACACTTCTAGGCGCATTTGGGTTGGGTACGGTTGTTGTGGGGCCTTTAAAGCAAGCATCAGATGAATCAAGTATGTTCCACACCTCGTTTGAAATGTATGAATTGCCTCCATTTTTTTCCCACCATTCAGAACCCGCATCACATTTTATTAATTCAACATTGGAGTTACATGACTCCAATACACTTATCATAGAGTTTACTAATTCAGGGCCTGTACCGTCTCCTTTTATTATCGCTGCTTTCTTATTGCTCAATTAAACTCAAAAAATGTTTTTGAGTATTTAAATTTATTTTTAATTATTTTGATACCAAATCAATCCTGCCAAAAAATGCGTTTGAGAATGGTGGAATATCAGTTAAATTACCTGTTTTTGTAAAGTTTCCTTCTTCGGAATAATACGAATACTCTACATTGAATTTAGATAAATCCAATGTTTGATTGATTAAATTTCCAGTTGAATTATCAATTATATCTATTGATTTATTACCAGACGAATAAACCTGCATTAAATCTGGCATGGTGAGTTTTATTGGCCTTATATACTGTACATGTAAGGATTCACCCACAGAATCAGTATGGATGGCGTGTACACACTCCTTACCTTTATCTATGTTTTTACCCAATGTATCTGGAAAGAGATATTGTTTGTTATCTACAAACAGTTGTACCCGTGGATAAATATTGTATGGATCCAAGTTATGTGCTTTTAAACAAACACTCAATACATTTGGTGGCGGAAAAAAATGTGTAATAACAAATCCAACTAAAACAGCGGCACCTATGACTCCTGGAAGGATAAGCATATCCCTTTTACCCATTTTTCTTTTAGGCTTTTCTTCTTTTATTTTTCTCTTAGGCACAAAAACAATAACATGCTGATAATATAATATTCTTTAGAAAAAATTGTTTTGTGGGAAAAAGAGAATAAATAATAAATGTGTAATAATTTCTAATGTGTTGTACTGTTGCTAGAGGTAAATATCGATGGTGCAAGTAGAGGCAATCCGGGTCTGTCGGCAATAGGCATTATAGTAAAACTTAATGATAAGACACTACTGGAGCATTATGAGTATTTAGGCATTAGGACAAACAATCAAGCAGAATATGAATCCTTAAGACGCGCATTAGAGATGTGCAGTAAATTAGACAAGGAGATAACAATATTTTCGGATAGTGAGTTGTTGATTAATCAAAGGAACTCCAAATACAAGCTACGGAATCAGGAACTAAAGGTAATTTCACGAGACATTTCGATATTGGAAAAAAACTTTGAAAAAATACTATACAAACACATTCCTCGAGAAAAGAACAGTAAGGCAGATAAACTTGCCAATAGGGCACTAAATGAACACATCAAGAAAAACATGGAATTGACAAGATAAGGGACTATTTGGTTGCAGCAGAACCCTATAAATTACAATAAACAATAACTTTAAAGAAACAGCAAAATTTAAACAACTCTGTATTACAATAAAGATAACTGTTGAAAATAGAAACGCAGCGATGAGGAATCAGAGTTAAACTGTAAAAGAACATGTAGAAAAGGCATTTGACTGAGCTGCTATCTGATAGTTTTATGATAACCTGTAAATTATAATTTATGCATTACGTACAAGATTATTAAATTGCATTAATCCTCCTGACTATTGTAAGTACATCTTCATCAACAACCTTGTGGTCCAACCCGACCTTTTGGCCTGCAAATTTAACGCTTTTGCCCCATATTTGGGCAAATTTAAAGTCCCTTACCATGTTTCTATGGATTTTACCACAAATGTTGTAAACTGTGCTTCCTCTTGGCATAATCAGCGGTTCCACATAATCCGCTTCTTTGCCTTTTGGCTTCATATAAATCCTAATAAAATCCAACTTGTTATAGATTTCTTGTTTTAGCAATTCCATGTTCTTGTCCGTATCAGCTGATACTGATACAAAGGGAACATCCAACTTTGAAGTGACGCTTTTTAAATATTCGGAATCTACCAAATCTATTTTATTTACCACAACCAAAGAAGGAATATAGATGCGATTTCCCGAAACAACGTCTATAAGTTGGTCAATTGTGAGCCCTTTTTCTCGTATTGTGATGCGTCCATTATGATACCCGTTTATTCTCATAACATTTTTAATGAAATTTTCATCTACTTCTATAGGAGCTTGAATATTGACTGAAATGCCTCCAGTAGAGGTTTTTTCTACTATGACATCTGGAGGTTTTTCATTTACTTTAACACCTACTTCGAATAGTTCTCTTTTCAATACCCCAAGATGATGAATCTGAAAAACATCCAATATCATCAAAACCAGATTTGCGTTTCTGGCCACGGATAACACTCTTTTTCCAAGACCTTTGCCTGAGGAGGCTCCTTCGATAATTCCTGGAAGGTCCAAGATTTGAATTTGTGAGCCATTGTAGTCTAGCATGCCCGGAACAGCAGTTAGAGTAGTAAAAGAGTATGCACCTGTCTTAGATTTTGCATTGGTCAGCGAATTTAACAGTGTGGATTTACCAACACTAGGGAATCCTATAAGAACAACGGTTGCATCCCCTGCCTTTCTAACGTCAAAACCTGCACTGCCACCTCCTGTTGAAACCGTTTTTCCATGCGTATTTTCGTCTAATTCTCTTTTTAACTTTGCAATTTTTGCTTTGAGAATGCCAATGTGAAATTCAGTAGCTTTGTTGATCTGTGTTTTATGCATCTCGTCCTGAATGGCCTTGATTTTCTCTGGAATTCC
Organism: Candidatus Nitrosocosmicus sp.; assembly: GCA_046715515.1. Taxonomy (GTDB): domain Archaea; phylum Thermoproteota; class Nitrososphaeria; order Nitrososphaerales; family Nitrososphaeraceae; genus Nitrosocosmicus. Next base: position 1,119 of record JBKJYK010000188.1, on the reverse strand, counting down.
CATTAGTTTTGATATTGATTTATAAATTTTATAATAAAAATTTTGTTAATTTGAACGCTCAAAAAACATGTTTGCTTATTTTAGCACCATAAAAAACTTCAAACCATATAAAATGGCAAGTGCACTGATGAATCCCACCATTCCTATCCAAGGCATAGCCGGAATTTTGGGTGGTTTTAGCTTAATTTGATGGTCATCTATGATATTTGTTATGTAATCTTTAATGTAAGAGTGCCAAAGTTGATATTCTATCCGATGTTTTTTCAAAATGGACTCAATTTCATAAACCACAGGAACTCGGACAGATTTTATGTGCTGGAAATAATTTCTAGATATTTCAACCTCTGCATGTATTCCTATTAGTCCCTGATTAAAGTCCAACAACCTTACATGCATTTCCCATGGTTTAGTTAATTTTTTCGAAAAACCACACCCTATTTGGAAGGGTTTTTTATTTTCAAACTTGACCATTTTGAAACCTTCGGACGCAAGAGTGTGGATTATTTCATCTTTTTTTATCTGAACCATCAAAAACAGTTGGTCTAGTTCAACCTCTTCCCTCTTTATTAGATTTTGAATCCCTTGTAAAAGGTTAATTCTTTTAGGATATGTTGTAGAAAACTCAGTCATACTTGAGGCCTCTCAATTAATTTTGTTTGAACATGGTTTAATTATTGGGTACAATTAAAAGAATTAATTTTTCTTTGACTGTGTAAAGATAATCCTCTTATGTATATGTCAAATTTGCTTTCTATTCCCATGGTGTTATAAGTTATTTTTTTATCGATCAATTTAAGTTCTATGCCTCTTATTAAAATCACTGGGGTGGATCTATCTGATTCACCCATAATAAGAACCCCCAAAGCCGCCAGACTATCAGCTAGATTTTGAGATGTATATTTTAAAACGTTCCCAAATAAATCTTTTGTACCTTTTAAATCCATGATGGGCTCAAAACCCGAAGATGCAAGAGCGATGCCTACTGTGCCTATGCGCATTGGAAGGATTCTGCTATCGGATAGAATAATACATATTCTTATTCCAAAATCGATAAAAAACTTTTTTCTGAGAATTTCAATTGAATCATATGGTTGCTTTGGGTATAGCACAACCTTTCCT
>JBKJYK010000187.1:0-5997 GCA_046715515.1 Candidatus Nitrosocosmicus sp. | reverse complement strand
GATCCTTTTATCTCTGTGTCTTGGAGATACTTTATTCCAGAACTAATAAATTTTATTTTATTGTTCTTTTTGACCGACTTTTTTAATACCATTCTAATTCACCATTTTCTTATAGTTAGTCACGTATGTTTTTAATGAATGTTGTCTAGAACATTTTTTTGCTAGGTAAGATTTCTAAAACATATTTTCTTACTATATCCTGTTGTTCTTCGATATCCATTGTTGCATCAATTACTGTGAAATTTTTTGAATTAATCATTGTTTCGTATTGATCTATAATCTTACCTTGAAATATCCTATAGCTTTCATATTCGTCTTTGCTTATCTTCAAATCCATCCCTGCCTCATAGTGCTTTAGTTTTGGTCTACCTGAGATAATCCTATTAACTGCTATTTCAATTGGTATTTGAAAATAGAATGCTATGTCTGGTTTGATTGCGTAATTATAGATGTTTTCCACCCATTTTTTATCGCATCCTCTTACAATATCTCTTGCTAATGCAGTATAGATGTACCTGTCCGCAAGTACAATATATCCTGCTCTCAATAAAGGGTAAATATTTTTCTCATACCTATCTGCAAAATCTGTTGCATGAAGGAGAGAAAAAGTTGTTGGTGTCAATAACGTCTTTTTCTTACCTTTGGATGTAATTTCTTTAACTAATGATGAAGAATTCCATTCAGTAAAAAAAACATTGTATCCTTTTGATCTCAACCATTTATCCAATAAATGTATTTGAGTTGATTTTCCTGAACCATCTATACCCTCAACCACTATAAGAATACCACAATCTTTCCTATCTTTCATTTTATGATTATTGGAAACTTGCAATTGAATCTGTAACCCTCTTTTATATTTATATTTTATCTTCTACCAAATAATATGCCCTGTTTGTGTTTATATTCAACTTGTACATTTACTTTGTCAATTATATATAAAATAATTGTATATATTTATTATAGATGTATGGTAGATATTTTTAACTATATAATAAATATTTTACCTTGAATCGAACTTAAATTAAAAATTGGAAAAACTATTTTCATTAATCTATTTATTTTATTATTTATAAATAAACATTAAGGTAAATTGAAAATGAATATTTTATATGGTTTTAATAGGTAATATGCTATATAAATCAACTTAATTATTGAGACATATCCTTCATCAATAGAGTGCAATAAAACCAAAAAAAAATATAGAATATGCAGTACAGTTAATCGTAAGAATCTCCATATCCATCATCTGTTTCATTACCTTTAAGAATAATGTTTTATTTATAAAACTAATCTTAATATGCAAGTATAATAATATAAAAATGACAATAACTTTTTATCCCGTAAATATAATTTTATAAGAATGAATTAAATACAATAAAATTCATCTATATCTAAACTCTACAAAATATCTAATTCATTGTAACCCATTTCTAAACTGAAATAAATGTTCTGAGCCCTAACATTAATTATAAATTATTTAATAAATAAAAAGTATAAATGATTTTGTATTAATATAGTCTTCTATGCTATATAATGGATCTATATGAAAACAATGGCTTTTACTTATTAATATGAATATCGCTTTGATAGTTGAAAGTTATGATCCTTAATAATAGGATAAAAGTTATTATTATTAAAGATGAACAAGATCTTTTGTACCTTTACAGAGAATTTTTATCGATAAAAGGGTATTCAATAATTTTTACTGATACTAACACCATAAATATTTTGAATGAAAATAAAAAATATAAACCAGATGTTATCATAATTGATTATAATTTGTTAGATATTAAAAAAGGTATCGAATCATCTAAAAGGATAACCCATAGTTTTCCTAATGCATCATTTTTGTTGATTAGTACCAATATTTCTCTCACACAAACAAGTTACAAGGAACAGTTTTTAAAAGACCAAAGGATAGAATTTTTAATAGAACCGATAAAGCTGCAAATGTTGGAAAAATCTATTAAAATATTTGCAAAATAATGTTATTGTTTAGAGCAAACGAAAGCATATAGAAAAATTACTGAATCTGTTTGTAGGGTATTACAATAAAGAATTATGAATTAGTGAGGAGCCAAAATACTTTAATTAATATTTATTTAAGCCATGGGGATTAGTTATTTATATTTTTCATAGATTTTAAAATTTTCTTTGATATTTTTCTAATGCTTTTTAATTCTTTCAATATTTGAATATTAATTTCAGATGATTCAAAATCCTTAACATTATGAGATTGCAAATCAGCTAGGTCTGTAGATTCAATTTTATTATCATTAATTTCTTTCTGTAAACTATTTTTGTTCTCCATAGAAATTTTTTTATTAGTATTATTTTTATTATTTGACGTATCCAATTATAATAATATTCCATTTAAAAAACATTTATTTAAATTACTCACGAAAATTTTTATAAGCTAAAATGAAAATAATCTATATACTTTGTAATTGTAAACAAAGAATTGTTAATAATCATAAATATTTGAATTTAGAATGCATTAAACATTAAAAATACATTTCTTGTCTGTGCATAAAACTAATATTGCTAAACAGCAATTGGGTTAAATTACTATTTAATTTCCTATTATGAAAGATATAATAAAAAACTTTGATTTAAAAGTATAAGAAAAGGAAAAAATTAAAAAGCAATTAGAAATATTTATCAATTAATTTTTTTAGTTACGTTAGTTGATCTTGTCTATTGATTTTTTAGGATGAAATGTTTCGTTGTGCATTTCAAGTTCTCTTTTTGAGCTAAAAGGCATTCTATATTCATCACACACATATGAAGATTCAGAAGATGTCATTATCGCAACTACAATAATTTATTTAAAGTTTAAAGTTGAGGAATTTGTTTAGCTGAATTTTTTCCTAAATAGCAATGCAATAATAACAGTTCCGATAAATGTGGCAGTCCAATAGAGCCATAGGTTTGCTAACTCACCAGATACTAAAGCAGGTGCTAATGAACGTGCGGGATTCATTGATGCTCCCGATATAAACGCCAAAAAGAATATGTCTAATCCAACAATGCCGCCAATAACTATACCACTAAAGCCCCTTAATCCTTTTGTGTAAACAACAATCAAAATTACCACCATTAGTAGAGCAGAAGCCAATATCTCTACACCAAATATCAAATGTAATGGGTAATCATAGTTTGGAGAGTTCGCACCCAAATTAGATTCGCTTCCTATAACAAATTTTACAAAAATGCTCCCAAGTATAGCACCAATAATCTCGGCTGCTATGTAAAGAACTACAAGCCTTTTCGCAACGTGTTTTGTAATCAGAAAGCCCAATGTTACTGCAGGGTTAAAATGCGCCATCGAGACTTTTCCAAACAGGTAGACACCAATTGCAACACCCACAGCAGGGGCAAATGCAATAAAGGGAATACCAAATGCGCCATTTAGTTTGGCATCTATGACCACAGAACCTGTGGCCAATACCACTACAATAAAAGTGCCAATAACCTCTGCAAGAAACTTCTTTTGGTTAGGGGATAAGTTATTTCTTATTGCCGTAACAAGGCTTGCTCTTTTAATCATGCTTCTTTTTTATCTTGAATATTAATTTTTGACAGAAGGTGTACAAAATCTATATATCTACTGTATCATATTTCTCTTTACCAATCTCCTTGACCATTTCTTTTATTTTTCTCTCAATCTCGTCTCGTATCTCTCTTATTTTTTCTATTGGTTTTCCTTTTGGGTCCTCTATTCCCCAATCCAGGACTTTGGGAACAAATAATGTAGGGCAGAAATTCTTATCCATACATCCCATATTGATGATTTTGTAAGCATTTCTTATCATTTCTTCACTAAGCTCCTTTGGTTTTTGATTGCTAATATCGATGCCACTTTCTCTCATGGCTTCTACAGCAAGGGGATTAATTTGAGATTTAGGAATGGTTCCTGCACTTATAGGTTCATAATCATCCTGAGAATATTTCCTAAAGAAACCCTCTGCCATTTGGCTCCGCCCTGCATTCTCAACACACACAAACAGAACGTTCTTTTTTATTTTACTTTTGGATTTATTATTGAAAGGCAGTTTCATTTTGAGTTTCACAAATTTTATTGTTATTTGATTGCCTTTACTACCAAACTAGTAATCTTTCTACCGCAATCATCACTATTTTCCATCTCTATGTATGGTTTTTCAACCAGCACCTCAACATTTGTAAATCCTGCCTTTCTTATGGCATCAACATAATTGTCTTTTGTCAATGCGCCATCAATGCAACTACACCAATTCTCAGAATTTATGGATGTTTCATCTATTTCTTTAGATGTAACCAAATCAGATATCACCATTTTTCCATTTCCTTTTGGCTTTAGGATTCTGTAAATCTCTTTGAAAGTGTTTACCTTGTTGGATGTCAGGTTAATAACACAATTGCTTATAACTACATCCGCAGAATTGTCCATAACAGGTATATTTTTTTCAATGTCTCCCTGCCTGAACTCCACGTTTTTGTAATTGTATTTTTCAGCGTTATCTTTTGCTTTTTCCAACATCTTATCGGTCATGTCGATTCCAATGACTTTTCCATTGCCCTTTCCAATATTGGCTGCGAGGAATACATCAATACCTGCACCAGAGCCCAAGTCAACTACTACATCACCTTCTTTTATGTGGGCAAACTTTGTGGGGTTGCCGCATCCCACTCCAAGAATGGATGATTGGGGTATCGATGCCAATTCCGTTGAATTATATCCAATTGCTTCTATGGATTGTATTGAAGTCCCAGAATTTTCCTCGGTACTACAGCATTCTGAGGACATGCAGCAAGAATCCGAATTGCCAAATACGGCTATCTTGCCGTATCTATCTTTGATTTTTTCTTTAATGTTTTTGTCACTATTGGTCATAAATAAGTTTACTATAGAAACTATTTAAAGTGGTATGAGAAAAATAGTAAAGTAAGTGAAGTTAGGTAAACAAAAGGGTTCTAAAGCATTCAGTGGAAGTAATTTATCCAAGGATGGTTTATCTAAGTTGCCAATAATTCAATCGGATAATGATTTTTGCAGCTTTGAAGGATATGATGTTGACGACTTGATGAAGGAAACATCCTCGTTAAGGGCGCTAATAACAAAAAGAGGAACGCTTGAAATCCTATTACCATTGTGCTGCACCACTGATTCTGTAAGATACCTAAAGTTCAAAAAAACAATGAAAGGCTTTAGCAGTAAAACTCTTGCAATAAGGCTAAAAGAACTGGAAAGAAACGGAATTTTGCACAGGCAAGCCTTTAACGAAATTCCGCCGAGAGTTGAATACCACTTGACAACCAAGGGACAAGAGTTAACAGAATCAATAATTGATTTGTTGCAGTGGATGAGAAAATGGTCATAAAAAAAATGATTATTTATTCCGGTTTTATTATTTTTTAATGCTCCGAATATTTAAAGCGCTTGCATACACCAATCAAAGATCACGATAATGCAATAAAATAGCAACTGATTGATTTTATTTGTAACCGATATAATATTTTAGTAACTATTTAATTAATTTATTACGTTATCGCTATGCAAAGCATCTTTATTTATAAATGCCAGAATACCCTCAGAAAAAATGACATTGTTATATCCGATACAATTCACTCTGTTAATCTCATGGATATTTTTGACCCGATTTAATTTCAAATTGTAATCCCTCTTGGCCTGCTGCTTCGATAATGAATATATTAGTTCATGCCTTTTCTAGATATCTTGACTGTTGAATTAAATGACTCGCTTTTTAATAAATAAAAATGAATAGGCTACAAAAGTAGAATAATTATCAATGAGTGAAGTTTGGGATAGGGTATACCAATCAGACAATACCTTCTTTGGAGAGGAGCAAAGCAATTTTGCCACACTTTGCTTTAACCACATGAAATCAAACAATGTAAAGAGGGTTTTGGAGATGGGGGCAGGACATAGCAGAGACACAATGTTTTTGCCTCAAATGGCTTTGAGGTACAAGCTCTAGACTATTCAAGTAGAGG
>JBKJYK010000186.1:0-2862 GCA_046715515.1 Candidatus Nitrosocosmicus sp. | reverse complement strand
ACTGCCTAAAAATGCCATACTTGTCGGGGTTTTTAAGCCACTGGTTATCTTTTCAACAGTAAGATTTGGGTCATTTATTACAGGTCCGTTTGGTGAAGGCAATGCTTTGGAATATGCACCAGATGATGTTTGAAATGGCGACCACATTCCAATAACTATGATAAACATTAAAGCAAAAAAAGATATCGACAATCGCTTTCTGTGTGATAAACCCATCTAGATAATACGAACCAACGAATTAATTAAAATGTTCCGTCTTTGTGTTCCTATCAATATTATCATATTATCAAAGAGTATTTTATCATATAACATACGCTATTGTTAATTGATGGCAGGTTGGTGCTCCCATTGGATGGATTACTATTTTTAAATATGATGTAAAACCAGTTGACTAAAAATACCCGCATTGGAATCGGACCCAGACCTAAAAAAATTTTATTGCAAATTTAAACACTAATTTATCTAAACCATTAATCCAAATGATTAAACATCTTAAATACGATAGTCGACATTCAGCATACAGCACACACCCATAAATATTTCTAAATACAACACGATGAAAACCATTATGAGAACATATGAAAATATTAGACCTTACACAGAATATGAACGAAAACACACAGGTTTTTCCAGGTTCGCCTAGTTTAAAGATTTTAAAATGGTCAAACTATGAAATGCATGAATATGACTCTGAAATGATTTTTACCAGTACCCATCTGGGTACACATATAGACTCCCCCATCCATTTTAATCCAACAGGAGAATCTGTAGAAAAAATTCCTTTAGAAAAAACAGTAATTTTAGACAATACCAAAGTGTTAAAAATCATAAAAAACGACGATGAAACTATTGATGTGGATGAAGTTAAAAGATACAACATCAAAAAGGATGATACAGTATTAATATACACAGGCTGGTCTTCAAACATACTAAAAGACAAATATTTTAAAAAAAATCCAGGCCTATCAGAGCAAGCCGCAGAACATTTAGCAAACCTAGGGATAAATTTAGTTGGAATAGATAGTCCCAATATTGATCCCGCATTTGACAAGAAATTCAAATCGCATAAGATTTTTTCTGCTAAAAGCATTCCAATAATAGAAAATTTAGTTAATTTGGACAAAATAAACAAAGACAATTTCATCTTTATTGCGTTGCCCTTAAAATTAGAAAATTGCTCGGGTTCTCCAATAAGGGCAATAGCTTTAATCAATTAACTTATTTTGATAAGGATACTGCTAGATAATTCTACATAACAATAACAAAATAATGAGATTTAGTTAATAAATTTATACTATATATGTAACATATATGTATAACTTTGATATCTCTGATAAAAAAAATCTAATAAAGAGAAAAAACTCAACGACAAATAAAAAACCATTGACTATTGTTTTATCCGCCATTGTTTTAGCACTGGTATTTTCTAATAGTATAGATAGTATATTTGGAATCAGCAATCAAAACAATTCCCAGAATCTAACCACAGCACCTGATATCACATCAGATAAAAACAAATATTGCAGTACCCATGATTGCAGTACGATTTGTAATGATTTAAGACAGGCATTTGCGAATGGTGACGGAGAAAAAATAAAGACGATAACCGAGACGTATTCAGGCAGTGGGGAATATTGCGGATATTAGTTAGATCCCAAACACCACATTCTCTATTGCCTAACTGAATCTAGATAAACATGTAGATATCAAAAGCAGAGAGAAGGAAAAAACAGTTGTCATTGTGTTTACAGAAAGCAAATTAATTGGATGGGATATAGTATTTGTTGCGGACATTATTAGGGAAAGTGCGGCACAGATAACCTAGCAAATCGGTTCGTTTGGTAAGGTAATACCCAGTCTACCATGCTTCTTTGAAAGTGTTGTTTTCCCCTTTTAACGTGAACAGAAGAATAAAAACTATGTATATCTATATCCATGAATTTTCCTTAAACCAAGGATCACCATAACAATAATACGTTCGTTTTTTATATTAATTAACAATAAATTATTTTGCATCATAAAAAACGATTATCTTTAATATTGAATGGCTGTAATAGATTGCGGTTCAGAGAGTGTGACTAAAGACGACTTTCTGTCGCTTTTGAATAACCAGAATGTCTATTTGAAAACGAATTCTGTTAAATTGGAACATCATGTTAATGGAATAGTTATTTCCAACAATCATCCAACTAAAGGAAATACGGCATTTCATAAAAATGAAGGCTTTCCAATAAAATTGGATATAGAAATCTTTCTTATCCTATCAATCGAATGCGGACATAAAGTGATTGATGAGTTAAAGATTCCAATTGAGTCCACAATTGAATGGAAAATTGTAAACGGTTTAGAAGACGGGGTTTTTAAACACGGTCATGGTCTTGATACAAGGTATTCAGATAGTGACAACAATGATAGTGTTATTTATTATCCCCCAAGACACGGAATTGGGAAAAATCAAAATGTCAAAGAAATACCAATCGCACTCAAAATTGAAACCAATAAAAAAATAGGAAAGCCATCAAAAACTTGCCTTTGGGCAGTACCATAGGTGTTACCAACATTGGTTTATGTTACTATAATGATTGCATTTTTCTACTAACTCTGTATCTAAAACAAAGGGAAGGTTTTATGAATAAAATGCTAATGAGATATCATTTAGTTTGAAAAAAAACAACCAAAGAATCAAAATTGGAAAATCACCCTAATCCAAATATAAAGACCAGTAAAAACGATTCTATTTCAGATTTACATATAGTTACCTTATTGAGGATAACGAGGAAACCCCAATTTTTAAAAAAAATGTTCATAAATGCACTTATATTGTGACCCTGTTATGACGTTTAAGGCAGAATATAAATCTCA
>JBKJYK010000185.1:0-4673 GCA_046715515.1 Candidatus Nitrosocosmicus sp. | reverse complement strand
GACCTATGGTCTTAAGCGAAATGTGAACCTCTTGTGCAATCTACCTTGTGGTCTTGCCCCCATTGGCGATCTTGATTACGAGTTTCTCTATCCTTTTTACTTAGGAGCATATAAATTAGATATGGCGATTTAGTTTAAATAAAAAACACTGATTCTGTTGATTCCCTGAAGTTCTGTGTTGTTTTATGACGTTGTTAGCAGGCCAAATAAATCCATAATTCAAGTGTTATACAGGTCCAATCATTATTGGGGCATTGCTTGTTATTTTGGTCGCTTAGAATCTTTTATCATCCTGGATATCCTATATCTACTTTATTATAGCAAAGCCAAGTAAATTTTCTATTGTTAAAAAGAGACATAGACTATTTTTGCAATCTACCTTGCGTATGGCCTTTGTTTAGCAAATCAATAACTAACGCCTGCTTGTCTCGTTCATTTAAAATCATAACAACCAACATTTGTTATCAAGTTGGCTTATAAAGAAATGACATTCGTTATCTCTGATACAACCTTTTCTCAATTGCTACATATGTTGTTTGTATGTTTGATGTAGGTGATCTCAATCATCTTCGCAACATATCAATAAAAATATACAAAATTGCAATAATCTCAAATCTTCCCAATATCATATTCATTGACAATACTAATTTGGATATATCGTCCAATTCCATGGTTGATATTCCAACGGTTAAGCCTGTATTGGAAATGGTGGAGACTGACTCAAATAGTGCGTCTATAAAACTTCTGTTATCAAGAAAGCCAATAATTAGAGCAGATGCAAAAGACACTGCAATAAATAAAGCAATTACAAGAAAAGCCTCTCGTAAGGGTTTATTTTTTACTGGAGTAGGCGGTGATTGGAGATATGGCATTGAGGAAAAAGGTTTTAATGGTGATGTTGGTGTTGACAGTGTTTTCTTTGAACCTTTAGTTTCTCTTGTAACATTCTCATCCTTCTTGCTTTTTCCGTTTACCGCATCCTTTTCTCTTTGAAATTGACTTGGAGTAGATGAAATGGATGTAGAAGTATCTGCTAATGATATGGACTTTTTTTTTCCTAGTGACTTGAAGATAATAATAAGTCTTGCAATTTTAATTCCACCAGCTGTAGAGAAGGCTGTTCCCCCAACTAGCATAATAACAATCAACACAATTTTGCCTTGCGCTGACAAATGAGACAAATCTATAAACTGAAATCCTGTGGTTGTAGATGCGCTGATGACATGAAACGCTGAAAGAATCCACAAAGTTGCAGGTCCTTTTTCCTCATCATTGGATGAGTCACCAGATACAGTGTCATTACTGTTTGAAACAACAACAACAGAGTAAAGAAATGGATATTCCATTAGGGTGAACATAACGGTAGCTAAAATGAGAAAAACACCATAAACAAATATTTCATAGCCAAGTTTCCTTGCTTTGATTTCTCTGCTAAAAATGCCATAATGAAACGCGAAAGGCAGAGCAGCTATAATCATTCCAGCCATGACAACCATAAGCTGTCCTACATTATCTAATGTCAAAAATGTGGAAACAGGGACAAATCCGCCGCTTGTGAGTGCAGCAAAAACAACAGATACCGAATCAATAACCCTGCCAAGTTGCAGGTTTGCAATATTGTTGTCACTGTCTCCAAGAAAATAGATAAGCAGTGTTAGAAAAGATGCATAAAAAATAAAGATAACCGAAATGGTGGAAGCAAGTTGCCTAAACCGTAATATTCCCGCACCCATAATGTTTTTCATTGCAACAAGTTTCTTTTCGGGATAGTATAGTGACATGACAAGGTAAACAAAGCTTAAACCCCCTATCCATAGTGTGTAGGAGCGATAAAATGTGAAACTAGTTGGCAAGTCCTCTGGATGGGTTATGGTCGATATTCCTGTTGTGGTAAAGCCGGATGCGCTCTCAAAGAAGCTGTTGATAAACAAGGTTGAGAAATCAATACTATCCCAAAACGGATTTACATACATATAGGGCAGACTTCCAAAAACACTTAGCATAACAAAACCCGACACAACAACAATGGATGATTGCTTTAGGTTAAGTGGGCTTTTTTCGCCATATGTGTTTAGTAAAAACCCTGTTATTGACATTGTCACAACCGCCAAATATATTCCAGCTGCAGATTTGTATTCTCCAAGCAATGTTGCAACAAGTGCAGGAGCTATCATCAGAATTCCGGCAAACTGCATCAGGAATCCCAGATTGCCCACAATGGGCTTGTAATGCTCCCTAACCAGGACCCGATATGGACGGAAGGTTCTTTCCAACACCGATGTTCTTATGGCGTTGGCTAATGCGACCTGTGTTACAATGCCAACTATTGAATCTTGGTTTTCTGAAGTGGTGATTGGGACACGTTTTATTGCTCTGACCCGCATAACCTCCAAGGCGTCATGTACTGTTGCCTTTGTGGGTAGGGTTAGGATGGGGGAAGTCATTATGTCTCTAAGAAAAATCTCATCTGAATCAATGCCCTTTATTACAACCTTGTCCAAAACGTCACTATCCGTTACGATTCCTAAAGGCATTCCTTCCCTTGATGTCACTATTATTGTTTCCACCTTTTTAGAGTGCATTTGATTTACTGCATTTGTTACACTAATGGTTTCTTCCACTGAAATGAATTGTCTACTGATGTATGATGCTACGGAACGCTCCAGTGGGTCAAACAATCTATGAAATATAGGAAATAAATGTGGATTAAAAATCTTTATCTACTTCTTTAGAAACTTAATTTAACGCAAAGAAATTATTTGTTTTTAAAAAAATTTCTTATATGAATATTTACCTTTGATTTAAAAAAATGCAAATAAAGACAAATTATCCTGGATTCCTTCGAATTAGTTTTACTAGGTAAGATGGGTTAAGGTGCCCCGTAATTTGCCTTATGATGCGCATTGCAATGCTAACCAATGGAAAGGAGATGTCTTTTACAATTATTATTGGGCAATTCAACCTATACATCAAAAGGTTGGCAAAACCAGATTTGGTTAGTAGACTGTACTTTCCCAAGGTAGACTCAGTAATTATTATGTCGGGGTTGTGTGCAACAATTGATTTTAGTATTAGTTTTCCAAACTGCATTTCGTCTTTTTCAACATCCTTTGAAACAAATATTTCATTGAGTTCAACTCCAGCATGTTGGAAATATTCTCTCCGTCTAAAGTATTCGGAATGACTTTTCTCATTTGTAATGTAACTTGAATTGGTCCTAGATGGTTCATAATGACCATCGTCTTCTTTTCTGCTTATTGAAACTACGTTCAAGTTGAAGTTTCCGGTGTTTGCAAACCAATTGGTTATCTTTAGGATTTCATCGGAATTGTCTCCGTCATCATACAAGACAACCAGGTTTTTTCTGTTGTCTTTGGTCAGCTCTGCATCATCTGAAAAGTTTTGTTTTTCCGTAACGATATTGTTATCACTGTGAGGAAGGATTGCCAAAAAGTCACAGGTAATCAATGCCTGTAGTTTTTTGTTGGTTCTTATCGTTTCATAGTCAATAATCAACAGATTGATTTTCTGTTCCGCTATTGTCGACAAAACCGCTTCAGTAGAGTCATGGGATATCCTCACAAGGTAATGGTAAACTATGCCTTCCCTGTTTAGCATGTCCTCCAGGGGCTCAAAAGCCCTTCTTGCGGAATCCACAAACGCCACACCTGCTGATAGAGGCGTTTGATGGGGAACAGTTATTGTTCTTATGATGTTAATCTCCCCATCTTTCTCTTTGGCCACCCGTATTGCGTATTTTATTAGCCTGTCTGGGTTCTCGGGAGTATAGGGCATCAGAATCCTAAAGTCTTTTTTCGCAAGGTTGCCCTCGCTTGTTATTATGGGGGAGTAGTGATCAACCTCGGTTTTAAATGTAATTATTCTGTAAATGGCAAAGCCCATCAAAACCCATAAGGCGGTAATAATCCAGCTAAATGGGGCAGTAACCAAAAGATACAGCGCAAGGCCTATCATTAGGATTATTCCTATAATTGGTATAACTGGAAAGAACGGCGTCTTAAATCCGTAGTCAAGTTTATTGCCATACATTCTGCGTATTGTAATCACGGCAATATTGACCTGGGTAAACAAAAGCAAGAATATGACCGCAGCAGCCTGAGCAATGGATTCAAGGGGAAGGGCATAAGCCATTACCGCCATAATAACGGATGACAGTATGACAGAAAGGGTTGGTGTTTTGAATTTAGGGTGTATTTCCCCTAGTTTATGGGGTAGGTTATAGTGCCTTCCCATTGCGAAAGCAACCCTGGCGGACGAAAATGTTGTGGCGTTTAATGCAGCCAAAGTGGAGACTAACCCGCCGATTAGGACTACGAATCCACCATACGGCATAAAAAGTTCTGCCGCTTTTGAGATGCCCAAATCGCCATTCTGGCCTATGAACTGCCAAGCTGGACCCATATCAGGAAAGATTGCGCCAATTGAGACAAATGCAACAAGACAGTACATGACCACCACAACGGCAAGGGAAATGAAAATCGCCCTTGGAATGTTTCTTTTGGGGTTTTTAACCTCTTCCCCTGACTGAACTATTACCTCGTATCCTTCAAATGCAATAAAAGTCAAACCCATTGCCGAAATCAAACCCGTCAAACCCATGGGCATAAAGTCTGCAAAATTGGATTGCCAGTTAGGGTTACTTGACATTGACC
>JBKJYK010000184.1:0-5810 GCA_046715515.1 Candidatus Nitrosocosmicus sp. | reverse complement strand
CAATAGAAGCACCTATAGTAAAATTAGATGACGGAACAGTAAAACAAATAACTACTATTAACGAAGCCATTGAATTACAACAAAGAATAGAAAAAATATTGTATATGGGAGATATTTTAATTAGTTATGGTGACTTTTTGGAAAATAACGCTCAGCTATTACCAGCTAGTTATGTTGAGGAAATCTGGGCTCTAGAGTTATTTGAAAAGATAAAAAAAACCAAAGAAACCAATGAAATAAACAAAAATTCTAATTATTTAGAATACAACCGGTTAGTTGACTTTTATTTAAATCCATACAAAACAATACCTTCAATTGGAGAAGCAATAAAAATATCAATACAGTTCAATATCCCATTGCACCCTAGATATTCCTTTTATTGGGAATCAATCAATACAAAAGAATTTTTGTTTCTTCGGAATAACTTGCTATCCACAATCAAAGATAACCGTGGCAAACTGACAACAGTTGATTTTTTATATAATGGTGATTTAAAAATCATATTCGAAAAACTCGGGTTATTCCATAGCATAGATGATACCAACCAAACTATCATATTAAATGATTTATCACAGGCTATTTCCCTAATTTGTTTTTGCGTTCCTGAAATTCAGTCACTATGCTTTTTAGACGGTGATTTTTCTGATGTCATTTCCATATCAGAACTATGTAGTTTGATAAAAAAGGACGATTTTGTTTTGAACTTTGAAAATAAAATCAATGCCATAATTGAAAACAATAACAATAACAATAACAATAACAATAACAATAACAATAACAATAACAATAACTCCGATGACTACAAAGTCATTGAATTAATAAACTCAATATCTGATATAAAAATACGCTCAAAATTCTCTTCTTCTATCTCTGTGAGGGTGGGTAGACCTGAAAAAGCTGCAGAACGTAAAATGAAACCCCCAATTCATGTTTTATTCCCAGTGGGCAACAAAGGTGGACCCATGAGGGATATATTAAAGGCCTCAGGGTCATTTTCTTTTTACTCCGATAAATCAAATCGATTCTGCCATAACTGCAACATACCATCTTTAGGCACCAAATGCATTTATTGTGACACCCCCACGCCTGTCAAGGTTGTCTGTAAGGTATGCAAGGTAGAATCCCTGGAAATATCTTTTGATACCATTAACGATGATAGAAGAAAGAACAAATGCATAAAATGTGGCAACGAATGCAGAACGTTTTCCCCAATTCATTTTCCCCTAAAATCTATACTTGAAAAAGCCGAACTAAAGCTAGGCTTTAAAATATTTTCCCCGTTAAAAGGCGTAAAGTCTTTGATGGGTAAAGACAAAGAAGCAGAACCAATTGAAAAAGGCATGCTTAGGCAAAAATATGGATTGTCTGTGTTTAAAGATGGCACAATAAGATTTGATGCCACAAATGAGCCTCTTACCCATTTTATGCCCTCATTTATTAATACACCCATTTCAAAACTACACGATTTAGGGTATACCAAAGATCATAAAAATAACGAAATAGTTTCTAAAGATCAAGTCATAGAGCTCTTAAATCAAGATGTCATAATTCCATTGAATTCAGCAAAACATTTGTTAAAAATTGCTAAATTTATTGATGAGGAACTAGTAACAATATATAATCTGTCTCCAATTTATAATGCCTACACCGTTGATGATTTGGTTGGACATTTAATAGTTGGGCTGGCCCCGCATACTTCTGTTGGTATTATTGGCCGGATAATTGGATTTACTGAATCACAAGTGTGCTTGGGTTCTCCTATCTGGCACTCTGCCAAACGACGAGACTGCGATGGTGATGCAGATTCCATCATGCTGCTATCTGACGCTTTTTTAAACTTTTCTTATTCGTTTTTGCCCGATAAAATAGGGGGTTTGATGGATGCGCCCTTGCTTATTCAACCCATTGTATTGCCACATGAGGTACAAAGACAGGCGCATAACGTTGATATCGATGATAGATATCCACTTGAGTTTTATAATCACACCTGGCGGGGGGTTAAGGCGGCAGACGCTTCTTCTTTAATTGAAATATTGAAAAACAGGATAGGTGAAGATAAACAATTCTATGACTATGGATTTACTCATTATAGTAATGTTCTTATTTCCAATGTTAACCGTAGTGCGTATTCTACCCTAAATACAATGGGAGAAAAATTAGAAATGCAAATTGCTACTGCAAATTTAATTAACTCGGTAGATACAAATGAAGTTATCTCAATGGTGCTAACTACCCATATAATACCTGATATAATGGGCAATATGCGCTCTTATTCCTCACAGTCTTTCAGATGCAATAAATGTGGAGAAAAATACCGAAGAATTCCATTACTGGGCAAATGTGGGGGTTGCGGAAATACATTACTGCAAACAGTAACACGAGGCTCTGTTGAAAAATATATTGTTTTGGCAGAAAATCTGTGTAATAACTTCAAAGTTACAGGTTACTTGAAAAGCCGGGTTGAATCATTGATTGTTGAGCTAAATTTTGTTTTTAAGGCAAAGGAGATTCAACCCACTATGCTTGATTATTTATAAGGTAAAATCATCAAAATTATTAAAATCGATTTTGTAAGGTTTTAGATTGGATAGGTTGATAGCTATTGCTATTGCTGGGGTAGGCGTTATACCCATTGTTTGCTGAAAAGGGGTTTGAGATTGCCATGCCCCCGAATTCACAAGTAGTGTTCCCTTATAGCTATCCACATCTATCACATGAACATGACCAGAATGAAGAATATCTGGAACCTCTTCTATTATCATCATATCCTCTTTCTCCGGGGCAATGGGGGTTCTTTGACCGTATATTGGCGAGAGATGTCTTGATTTTAGTAATATTTTCATGGCTTCTGCTGGTTTGGAATAACTAAGACCCGGTATGGACGCAATTATATCGTCTAAACTTTGTCCATGAAACATCAGTATTTTTATCCCTTCCATGTTAATCATGCAGGGATTACCTAGCATAGTAATGTTATCCAAAGAATATAGTTTCTCTGCATATTTTTTTGGTATGGATGGTTGAGGTAACGCTCTTCTCCCTAAGTCATGATTGCCTGGAATTAGGAATACTTTCATATGTTTTGGTATTTTGGATAAAATTTTTATTGCATGGTCCATTTGTGAATATGAGTCTTTTTCCAATAGTTCTCTATCTTGGTTTGGGAATATTCCAATTCCATCAATTAAATCACCACAAATACAAATATATTTTATTTTGGGAATAATGTCGTTATTATTGCTTTCATCTCCGTTAAGCCACTCCAAAAAATTTTGGAATTCCCTTTCCATAAAAAACTTACTTCCTATGTGTAAATCAGAAATTAAAATACTGAATACTTCAGATTTGGCCTTATTTGCAACCCTATCAGGAATATCCAAAGAATACAGGTTTTTTATTGAATTCTTTCTCTTTTTGGTGTTGTTCTCAAATTCGATCATAACCATTTGGTCTACAGTTAGCATGGAAATCTGTTTTTTTAATTCATCATTATAGGTAGTGGCTGTTAATAACCCTGTTTGATCATCAATAGTTATGTTATAGCTATCGTTTCTTATTTCTTTGTTCATTATCAGCCCTGCGGCAAATAAAGAATCGTTAGAAAGTTCTTTTGACATTGAATTACTGTTTGTTTTTGTTTGATTGAACAGTTGTTTGATTATTTCTATTTTCTTTATCTTTTTGCTGTTTTGTCTTAAGGAAAGTATTTTTAATGATTTTTCGTACCTGCTTCTAAATAATGATGTATAGCCTTCTACCCCTTCTCCGCTATTAATTTTATCATTTGAATCATAAACAATTTTAAAGCCCTCATCCGTATTTTCTTTATATGTATTTATGCTGTCTCTTTTAATCGATAGCATGTTTCCAGTTGTTTTTTTTATTTCCCTATCTTCATTGTACAGATAATTATCCGCTATTGCAGATACCGGTGTACTTGGGACAGTTAATCCATTCCTATTGCCTTCTTTAGGTGTTTTGTATGTTGAAAATTTTAAATAGTTTTTTATGTCGTCAGATATTATAACCGTGGATTTTTCCTTTTTTTCCTTTTTATTCTTAAGGATATCTTCCATAACTTGGAAAAAGTCTTCATGAATATTTTCTATTAAATCCAATGCCTCAGGATGGATTTGAAAGCCTTTACTTGTAACAAGGGAAATTATTTTGTATAAATCGTTATTAACAGTCACTATCCAATTATACTTTTGAAGGATATTTTTTAAGTCTTTATAATGACAAATTTTTATATCGACATAAAAATATCATGTTTGGATGCTATTTAACTTTAAAAAAAGGATGTTTTTTTTCTTTATGGCTATGTTGTTATTTTTGGGTCTTTTTCAGTTGGGATTCTCAATCAAACTAGATAAATCATTTTCTGAAGAACTGTCAAAAAATTTTAAGAATCAAATACAGGGCATTGATGAAATTGGCATCTTCTTGAATAATTATAAAATAGCCTTGGTTATGTTTATTCCTGTAATAGGTCTTGTTGTAGGGAGCTTTTCTGCATTTTCTACTGGATTGATTTTCAACTCAATAGTGAATTTATCCAATGTCAATTTTGCCAATCCCCTGATAGTTTTTCTAACCCCATTTGGAATTTTGGAATTGGTGTCATATGGTTTAGCAATCTCTAGGGGGGGTATTTTTTTATTTGAAATTTTAAAAAAGAGCATATCAAAAAAATCCATATTGTATTTATTTGTTGAAATTAGTTTGGTTTCCATCATGTTGTTTGTTGGTGCATTGATTGAGTGGAGTATGATAGAAAATATTCCAAATGAATTGTTATGAATGTTTATATCGTTGTTATAAAATGCCATAGTGTTTAAATAGTTTTAGTGAAGAGTTTACCACAGTGAATTAGATGCCAGTTGCAATTCTTCCGGATGTTAGTGAACAACATTGTATTGGATGTGCTTTATGTGTAGAAATTTGTACAGCTCTTGGTCCAGATGTTTTGAGAGTAAAACCTGTTGAAGGCTGGAAAAGAGGTAAAGCATTTGTCTTTTATCCAGAACGATGTATTTCTGATGGTGCATGTATTGGTGTTTGTCCAACAAAAGCAATTTTCTGGATGAGACCAATGGAGTATACTCCAGGACAACCAATCCCATTAAAGAAAAACGCCATATTTACAAAAGGCTGGGAAGAGGGCTAAGCTCCCACCCATATATTTTTTTTATTTTTTAAGTATATTCCCAAGTTTTAGATAAAATATCATCATCATCATCATCATTTCGTAGACTATTTCATAGATTATTAGAATTTAAATAACAATTCAAATTATTGATTAATTTGGATTTGACAAAAAAGCTATTTGTTGTGGGTGTGGGTCCAGGTTCGATTAAATACCTTACGGAATACTCAAAAGAAGCAATCAAAAGCTCCAATTTTATTGTAGGATACAAGTACACCTTGTCTACAATCGATCATATTATCGATAGGTCTGTACAAAGTGTTTTTGAAATAACAATGAAAAATCAGGAGGGGGTATACCAACATGTATTTAATGATTTGATGAAAGACAACGATCGGTGCACTGTTCCCTTTACTGGTGATGTAAACTTCTCTGAATCAGAAGTGGTGGATAGACTGTTGGAAATTTTTGGGGATGATAATGTGGAGGTAATCCCAGGAATTAGTTCCATACAAATTGCCTCTGCAAAATCCAGGGTGCCGTTGGACAAGGCAACAATTATTACATTTCATATCACAGGGGATATAGAAGAAAAAAAAATAGAACTTGTAAAGTCTGTGACAGATAACAAAAGTGTAATATTGGTGCCCCGGCCATGGCCATC
>JBKJYK010000183.1:0-4015 GCA_046715515.1 Candidatus Nitrosocosmicus sp. | reverse complement strand
ATGGACACAAGAACTTGAAAGATATTTCCAAAAAGAACAGATAGGACTAATACCCGACGAGACACACCACTGGTAATCAAAATAAAAAAGGGTTCCCCTTTTTTTTGTTTAATATTTTATTTATTATTTAAGTTCGATAATCAAAAACGGTTTTGTTTCAGATCTTAATAAATCATTTTGGTCTTTCGTTGGGGGAGACACAAGCAATAAACAATCTATTTTCCAAGTATGATGTTGATGAAAATGAAATAGAACCTGACTATGAATATGCAAGTATTTTAGAAATAGAGTTTATCAAAGATAAGAAAACTCCTTTTTTTGAGTTCATCCCAATGGATAAGTGGTCTAATTTAATAGAAATCATAAAGAATGTTAAAAAAAGAAGAGGAAAAAAAGGATTAAGACTTAAATCAATCATTGTGGATGTTCATGAATTAAAACACACAGGACACCATGAACCAATCATTATTAAAAAAAAAACAGTGTTTCTGCTAACCCACAAAGATAGTATAGATTTCAACAAAGGACTGGAGAGAATAGAGATAACAATTGAAAACACGGTCGAGGCAAATGAGTCTCAAACATCACAAGAAGAAGTAGATGGAGCAAATAAAGAATCCATAGAAAACCAGAACCAAAACAAAGCAGCAAATACGGATTTAGATTCAGTAGATTTCATATTTGACGAAACAAAGAGAAGATGGGTTAAACCTACAGATAAAACACATAGGACATCATAAAGGGAAAACACTCCAAACATACAATAAAATGAATTTGTCGAACACCATAAAATAAACAATAACCGTAAAAAATACATAAATTAAAAATTATGCAAAAGACAATAGCATGAAAAACAAGAATAACAATGAAGGCAAGAATATCGATTTAGCAATCACAGAAAACGAGGTTGACGGAGGAAAAGAGGTTGACGGAAGAATTACAATAGATTATTCTGGGAGGTTTGACAGCTTAAGCATTAATTCACAAATAGAGGACTCATCAGATGTTTTTACTTACACGGAAGTTGACAGTAAAAAAATAAACCACCCATATGCGAGGCTATCAATTTTAAAAAAAGATTTGCAAGATCCTAAAACAATAAAATTCAAAGCTTTTACAAGACACATTCCCAAATCTACCGAATCAAATGTGAAGTTCAGGGTGACACTAATTCAAGAGCATAAAGAGATTGCATCAAATGTAAAATTCATTAAAATTAAAAAATAATTAGAGAATATATACTTTAGCTAAAGCTTTTTTGAATGGAAACTTTGCCAGTCATCCACGGGTGAGGTTCACAGTGATAAGAATATTCCCCATCTTCGGTGAAAGTAAATTCAAAAGTTCCTCCTGGTGGTATCAATCCAATAGTAGGCATGGTATCAAATCGCCCGTTTGTAGGGTCTTCATAGTCATTATCAGTAGTTACCGTATGGGGTACCACATCGTTATTTGTCCACACCACTTTGTTTGAGGTTCCCAATTTACCAATTATCTCCTTTGGTTCATAAGTATTAGTTTGTGACGGTTGGGACGAACCTTCAACAATTGATGCCTGGATTGGCTCTGAGGGATTTAGTACCTCCTCCGCCACTATAGGTTTGGCACTTAAAGTTGGCATAAACACAAATTGATAATACGTTAAACTAATAGCTACAACTATTATAAAAGACACTATGCTGATACCGCTTATTTGATGTTTGTTGACTCTTTCCAAACAGGTACACTAGGCAACCATGATAATAAATATATTTTTATTATTTTTATCGTAATCTTCAATTAGGTATCCACCATTTTATCAAAACTGATTTACATTTTGGTTTTTTCATGGAAAAATAAAAAAAATATCTTATGAGAACAACAATAAAAAATAAAAAAAATTAGGATGAAGAGGTTGTTGATGAAGAGGTTGTTGATGAAGTTTTGATGCTTGGATTTTCGATTGGTTTTTCCTCATTGTTTATGCTATCAGAGTTATCAGGTAGTGATGAAACCTTTGTACCTGCCAACACCTTGTTCTTTGACATATCTCTACGGAGCATTTTATTGCCTAAAGATGGAAGATCATAGCGATGTTTTTTGGAGGATATGACTTGAACATTTGATTTTGGAATGTTTTTGCCATACCTATATAGATGAAACATTCCAGCAAACACCAGCATTATTATCCCAACCAAAAACAGTGAGAAGTTTTTCATCCCATTCAACAATGCGTAGTATGTAGCAATATTCAAATATACTTGGAAGCCGATAAGGCAGACAAATATGATGTACAGCCATTTTTCAGGCAGCTGTATAGGGCTTTTTTCTGTAGTTTTCTTCTGATTTTTAGCATTTATCTCTGCGTTTTTGGCTAGTTTTATCATAAGATAGGTAAATCCAAATGATAGTGGAACTATCAACGCCATTACAGTAAACAAAAAGATAGGATCTATCACCAATCGCTCTAGCAACGACTTTGTTCTGTCTGGATCGATATAGAATCCCCAGTACGTAGTGACCATTATTTGTGCAATGCTGGTTATGCCTATCGCAGACACGATAGGCCTATCTTTCCATGAGAATTTTTTATACCTATCTATAAAAGGAATGATTAATAGCGTCAGGATAAAAAGCCCTGGCCAAAGTACTCCAGTTGTAAATTTGTCGTAACCACTCCTTAAAAAGGCATACAATCCAGTTAGATACCATTCGGGAACAGTGATACCAGGCGGCACGTTTGGATCAAATTTGAGTCCCATATCTATTGGAAACACACCGCCCGTTAGCATTATAGCTCCAGTTACAGCCATAACCATAGGTACGTCAAATACCAAAAACCGGGGGAAATGCACCACCATCAATCCCAATAACACAATAGGTAAAAAGAACACGTGGAAGGCGTAGAATCGAAGTACAAAGTCATGGAAACCTGATCCGAAAAAGGCGTTCATCATATCAGGTCCTAAAATAGGTATCGAATTTGTCAGCGAGGCGGCAATGGAAATGGCTAGTTCCGCACGCTCACTGAAAATAATGTCATAGCCAGTAAAAGCTTCCAGAATGGTCAAAACACCTATAAGTATGCCCGTTACCCAAAGGATCTCGTTTCTAATTTTGTACCTACCGCTGAAAAACTGATAGTACATATGCAAAATGGCCAGCATAACCATTGCATTGGAGGCATGATAGTGTATATTGCGAATATGAAAACCATATGGAATGGTGTCGTTTATTCTCTCAACACTATCCCAAGCTCTATTAAGTATTGGTTCATACCACAACATCAAAAGGGCACCGGTTATGCCCAAAATAATAAAAACAACAAAAGTAAGCATGCCAAGGAATCCAAGTGGGCTTACAAACTTGGCAGGAAATGTAAACTTTAATCCCATGAATATGGTGCGATCCAGGCCGGCATAGATCCACTTAAACAGCCTTACTAGGCTATTATCTTGACTACTTAAGGTAGCGCCCATATCCTACAACACCATTTGCCGAAGGACTCCAATTAGGAGGCTGAATCCAGACATTGCCTTGATCATCCACTTCTAAATCCAACATTGGCAATACATTTGAAGGTGGAGCCTGCAATGCCGCGGGCCCTGCGAAAGCCGCTCCATTCATGGGATCATACATTGTACCGTGACAAGGACATTCCCCACGTTTTCTCCCATCTTCTGGCCAGTATTTCCATAGACACCATAAATGTAAGCAGACCATACTATACATACGAAAAGCAGTATGGTCATTTTTTTCTCCACCCAATTCCGCTGGGAGACGTATGAATTGCCATGTTCTAAAAGCTTCTTCATTTAATGCGGGGTCCTCGCTCATAGGATAAACAACTGCTTCAGAGTGATTGACTTTAAATGTGTTAACATTTGCTTGTGAACCATCAGGCAAAACTACCTTTGCTCTCTCACCAGTAGCTTCTTTTGGATTAGGCAAAAACTTTCCCCAATCAACAAAAGGTGTAAAAGTCATAACAGTTCCTGCAGCAGCAAGCAATTTTAAGAAATCCCTACGTGAAATC
>JBKJYK010000182.1:0-24870 GCA_046715515.1 Candidatus Nitrosocosmicus sp. | reverse complement strand
TTATGGTGGAGACGGCTACTGTAAGAACGGCAAAGATGGTCAAAACTCCGCAGACCAGGGCATCGACCAAGACCAATCGTCAAAGCAAAGCTCCCAATGTGTAGCTGGTGGGGACATTGGCACTTCTTGTAACAACATCGGTGTCCAGGCCCAGGCAAACACCGGTAACCTTGCGTTGGCGCAACAAGGCGGAAATGGGGAAGATGGTGAAGGCGAAAACTCCGCAGACCAGGGCATCGACCAAGACCAATCGTCAAAGCAAAGCCACCAATGTGTAGCTGGTGGAAGCATTGATGTCTCTTGCAACAACGTCATTGTCCAGGCCCAGGCGAACACAGGAAATGTCGCAGCAGCCCAGGATGATGGTGGAGACGGCAACGGTAAGAACGGCAATGAGGGTGAAAACCCCGCAGACCAGGGCATCGACCAAGACCAGTCCGCCGAACAAGAATCTCAATGTGTCTCTGGGGAGGATGCAATTGTGTCATGCAATAATGTTGCTTTCCAAACTGAGATAAATAGCGGAAACAGCGCATTGGGGCTAATTTGACAAACACAATTCTTTTTACTCCCTTGAATGAATAAAAAAGCAGCAAAATATCTTTGGAAATACCGAGAGCAATGGCTCCAGATTTTATTTCACCTTTAGGGGATTGATCTTTAACAAAAGAAATTTACCCAAACTTATTTCATTGTGCTTTGGTGCTGTTCTTAAAGGGAGAACATTTTTTTGCTGACAGGAATATTTGACAAATATGCCTGATTTTACATTGTGAATCCGTTATCTAAAATTAAGAGTTCATTGACCTCTTGTTTTGAGTATAATGTGAAGCTTCATGTACAAAACGATGGGTAATATGGACAAGAATGGAGGGGGGGGTGATGAGTTGCTAATTTTCAATATCGTTCACATTAGTTTAAACGGTATTGACTTAAAGCAATTCCTTTATGGTTTTAATATTCAACAGCTTATCGAAAGAGAAAAGTGGGATGAGGGGATGAGGAGGGGGGAGAGCTAATACATAATTGAGTAAATTCTAAAAGATGTTACATTATGTTTTATGTTATAGTGTGGAGGGGTACGACAAATAAAACACACTGGGGTTATTTTTAAGTAGTTTATGTTGTTTTTTGTTTTTATCGAAAGCATGATTTACTTTATTTGGGTGGTGGATGAGTATATGGGTTTGGGAGTTATAGATTGACAAAAACTTTTGCCACCGTTGTGTTGTTGGTGCTTGAAATGTCTACTTTTACCCTGCCAAGGTTTTCAAATACCAGTATCAAAAACTCTTTGATAAACAGTGACCAGTTTTCCCCTAGTTTGTGCTGGATTACATAGGTGTGTTTTCCATCGTCCTCAATTCTGTGATCCGAGTTAATCCCAACTACTTTTAGATATTGTTCCAAAACTTCTAAAACTGATATTAGGTTGTAGTTTTTTTTTATGAGCAATACGGAGTCTTTTAAAAAGGTGAACGCAATGTAGGAAAGGTCTTTCATTAGTGTATTCCTAAAAATTGTAACATCCTCAATCCCGTTTTCCTTTCCTATTTTTATTGTCTCATCTATAATGCTTGACAGCATTATTTTGGGAATTGATATCATGCCCATTTTGTTTTCGTATCTTTCCCAACTTGAGTATCTGCGCAGTATTTGGTTAATTAAAACGTTTAGTGATGTTTCTCTGTACTCTGCCTCTGTTTGTAATTCTTCGATTATAGAGCTTTCAAGCCTGAAGGTAATGCTTCTTGTCTTTCCAGTTTTATTTTCATTAACATTTTCTCCTTTCACCTTTTTCTACTTGTCCTTCTCTTATTTTCCCAATATGTTAATAAATTTTTTGGGGTGTTTTAGGATTTCTGCTGACATAAAAAATTAAAACGCAGCTGTTTGGCGGGTTTTTTGAATTATTTGGTATTGGCGTATTTTGCACTCTAATCAATTCTGCCTACCATGGAGTGCGTGAGTGTGCGCACACGCGTGTGCGTATTTTTATTGTTCTTTCCTGATGAGGGTTCTAAATGTGTTTGAAAATGGTGTTTTAACCTTCTGTCGCCTGGACAAAAAATTGTTCTATATCAAATCATCTTTAGTTCTCTAAAAAACTTTAATGATGCCGATCACGTTTCCTAGTTCCAATATTGCCTGTCACCTCTGTGTGCACATTGTTTGATTTTTTTTATGCGTTTTACTTACCGTCATAATGTGCATTTTCTTCTATTCAAAAACAGCGTAATGAGTTTGCTGCCGCTTTGCTGTTGTGTTGTACACCAAATTCTAGTGATGGTGATTTTTGATATGTATGTGCATTGATGATTCTGAGAATTTCTTTAAGTTGTTTTCGTCACTAAAAAACTCTTCAGATCTACCGTGAAATAATAGTTTTTTATAGATGCATGCTATCTTGTTTGATAGTAAATTGACTGCATCAAGATCGTGTGAAGACCAAATTATTGTTATTTTCTTTTCTTTATTTAACTTTGTCAGTAATTTGTAGAAAACCCTCAAAATGTTGGTATCAATGGCTGTTGCGGGCTCATCTAAAATCAAAAGTTCTGGTTCATGAATTAGTGCTTTGGTTATCATGACTCTTTGCTGCTGGCCACCAGACAAGTCTCCAATTCTTTTGTCCATATACTCGGAGATACCCGTTAACTTTACCAATTCGTTTATTTTTTCCCTTCTGGTTTTTTTTCCTATTGAGCCTAAATGTATTACTTCTTTTACTGTTGCTGGAAATCTTGTGTCAAGGTTGTTTGACTGGGGGATATACCCTATTTTTTTATATATTTCCTTTGACTCTTTCTTTATTTCTTTATTGAAAATTTTTATTTCCCCTGAATAATCTTTATTTAAACCCAACATACATTTAAAAAGAGTTGTTTTTCCTGCTCCGTTTGGGCCGATTATGCCCAAAAAGTCACCTTTTTTTATCTCAAATGACACATCATCTAAAATTACATCCGAGTTGTTCCTTAGAGTCAGGTTTTTTATAGTGACAATTTTGTTTTCGTTGTCATTTGTGCCGGAAGTATAAGTGGGGATAGCTATTTTGATTCAAGGTATGTTCTCTGTCTCCATATTTTAAAATTCCCTATTGCCTTCTTTTGAGATTGCGAGGGTATATTTTTTGCTCGTTTTACCTTATTAAAACATAAATATTTAATTAGACAAAATTATGATATGGTTGTTTTTTTTGATTTACGTTTCGCTATGCTTTCTTTGAGTCTGTTGATGCTACTGTGTACTTTTTTAGGCCCAAATGGGGCAAATGCCCAAAGTGCAGCACAAAATTTTTCTGGAATATTTGGTAATGGAAACAATTCATTGTTAAATGATGTGTTTAATAAAGTAAAGGACTCTGTAGTTCAAATTACCACCGAGTACGGGCCTTCGGATTTCCCGGATCGATTTTTTGATACAAACAACAACAGTCCAGTACCTACTAAATTCGGTTCTGGTTTTGTATATGATAAATTTGGTTACATTATAACTAATTACCATGTTGTCAGTGAGTCTAACGATATTACAGTTACATTCAATGATGGAAATACATATTCTGCACAATTGGTGGGAACGGATCCATATGGGGATGTTGCAGTAATCAAATTAATCAATCCATCGGAGGAAAATCTGACACCTGTGGTGTTTTCAAATTCTACAAAATTAAGGATAGGTGATCCTGTGCTTGCTATTGGAAACCCCTATGGTTTGGACAATACGTTGACTTTTGGAATTGTGAGTCAAATGGGCAGGCTCCTACCTAATTCTGATTCTGGATATTCAATCCCTAATGTGATTCAAACTGACGCAGCGATAAATCCCGGAAATTCTGGCGGTCCTTTAATTGATTTGAATGGCGATGTTGTTGGAATGAATACTGCAATTTTCTCAAATACGGGGGCTTACACAGGGGTTGGTTTTGCCATTCCATCAAACGATGTCATGAGGGTAATCCCGTCACTAATAGAAGGGGGGTCGTATGAACACCCTTGGCTTGGAATTGCTGGACTTAAACTAACACCCGATTTAGCTGAAAGTTTTGGACTTCCTCGAGATTACAAAGGCGTGGTGATTGAAAATGTGGTGGAAAATGGTCCTGCAGACAGAGCGGGACTGAAAGATATGATTATACAGGGTGATAGGTATGGCCAGCAGCAAATCATTAGCAAAGACATACTAGTTAAAGTGGATAACATTTCTATCACAAGAATTGACGATGTTATATCATACCTGGACATAAACAAAAAGGTGGGGGATAAAATTAACTTGACTGTCAATAGAAATGGACAGGTGTTGGATTTGATAGCTACCTTAACTTCTAGGCCTGCCCTGTCTTTACAGGAGATTACGTCTTCTCCTTCGCCCTCTGATCCAAATGTTAATCCTTATAGTCCATTTCCTGACTTTAAACTCCCGCAACTGCCCGACTTTAAACTCCGCAACTGCCCGAACTTGGTCTCCCGCAACTACCGTAATCTGAAAACCAATAATTTTTTCATCTTTATTCCTTTTATTTGAGTTGACTCAAAATAAACTATAAATATTTTTTAGTTGTGGTTTTGAATAGATATAGTATGAAAGATTATGGTTTGGGTGAAGTGGACAGTCTCACGAACAACTCAAATTCTCTTGTTTTGTTTTATGCTGACTGGTGTCATTATTGTAGTCGATTTATACCGATTTTTGAAGAGAGTTTAAAAAAGATTAACCCTAAAATATTGGTTGGGGGTGTAAAACTTAACGATGATGAAAACCCTCTATGGGATAAATATAACATTAGCGCCGTACCTACACTTATTGCTTTTTCAAAAAATTCCATTAAAAGCCGGAGGGATGCAAAAATGGGCGTAGGATTAACCAATTCTGATCTAAACTCTATTTTGTATGACCTTGATACTCATGCTAATGCTAATAACTAACCATATTGAGCGTTATCTTTTTGTCCGTTTTGATATTTGACATTTCCTGTGGTCTGATGATTGATGTGGTGACGGAGAATTCAATATGCATAATATAAAAAGGTTTTTAGAGATAAAAAATAGGATTAGAGAGGTAAGAACTTTGGCCTTGATGGGGATAACTGAAGCTGGGTCTGGTCATCCCGGCGCTTCTTTTTCTGCTGCCGAGATTATGGGATCCCTTTATTTTCAGGTCATGCGTTTTGATATGACAAATCCATTCTCTCAAAACCGTGATTATTTTATAAATTCAAAAGCTCATTCAGCCCCCGGTTATTATGCAACATTGTCTTTAAGTGGCTCGTTTCCAAAAGAAGAGATGAAGACATTGAGAAAACTGAATTCTAGACTACAAGGACACCCTGTCAGATATAGTGAGGCTCAGAAACACCACAGTGTTCCTGGAATAGAGTATTCTGGAGGGTCTGAAGGAATTGGGTTGTCTATTTCTGTTGGCATCGCTCTAGCTAACAATCTGGATAACAGAAATGGTGTTGTTTATTGTCTTCTGGGTGATGGGGAAATTAATGAAGGTCAGATATGGGAGGCCGCAATGGCTGCTGCAAAGTTTAAGCTTGACAATATAGTAGCTATATTGGATAGGAATAGAATACAACAAGATGGCTTTTCAGACGATATTATGCCTCTTGATCCGGTTAAAGACAAATGGTTATCTTTCAATTGGGATGTTGCGGAAATTAATGGTCATAGAGTAGAACAACTGATAGATGAACTCAAAAAAAAGTCTTTGGGAAAACCCAAAATCATAATAGCTAATACCATAAAAGGAAACGGAATAAAGCATATGGCAAATAACCCGCAGTGGCATGGTAGGGCTCCTTCCAAGAAACACCTTCCGATACTTATAAAGGAGCTAGAAGGTGAGTATATGATTGCACCCTCCATTATTGCAGGGGATGATGGGGAAAGTTATGAATCAAAAATTGAAAAAGTTGAAAGGGTTGGTTCTGATATTATACATCTTGATGTTATGGACGGAAAATTTGTACCTAACATAACTTTTTTTTATGATACCATAAAAGAGCTGCGTGGAATAACCAGGTTGCCATTTGATGCACACCTTATGATACAGAGCCCATATGATGTTCTGGATTCATACATTGATGCTGGATGCGATGTAATTACCGTTCATGCGGAGGAGTGTAAAGATGAAAAGGAATTTGAGAAAATAAACAATAAAATAATTTCTAACGGTGTGAGCCCTGGTATCGCAATCAATCCTAACACTGAGTTACCCGAATGGATTTTCCGTTATCTTGATTGTTTGGATGTAGTTATAATAATGTCCGTAAACCCGGGTTTTGCGGGCCAAAAGTTTATGCCATCTGTTTTACCTAAGATGAGAAACTTAATACCTTCACTTAGGAGCAGAGGGTATAAGGGGTATTTTGAAGCTGATGGTGGTATTGATTTTAGCACAATATCTTCTTGTTATGAGGCTGGGTGTAGGATTTTTGTCATGGGTAATGCTATTTTCAAATCTCCCGATATAAAAGAAACAATCCAAAATACAAAATTATTATTGGATTCTAATCTTGAAAAGGGGTTATTGAGAGAATCGGAATCATATGGCATAAAGGACGATTGGATGAAAATCAGAAAAAGCGTGCTGGGTCAATTTAATTCGGTTAAAGAGATATGGGAACAATAATAGTTTAATAAATAGTTTAAAGCCTAAAACAAAGGGGGAATAAACGATAATGTCGTATGCATTCAGTGATAACATACATATTTCGGAAATGAGGTCAGCTTATGGGGAAACTCTGGTAAGGTTAGGGGAGGAAAACCCTAACATTGTCTGTGTGGGTGGCGACACCACTGATTCTTTGAAAACAAAGATTTTTGGGGAAAAATTCCCAACCAGGTTTTTTAATGTGGGTATAGCTGAGGCTAACTTAATTTCTATCGCTGCAGGTTTGGCAATTGCAGGCAAGATTCCGTTTGCAAGCACCTATGCGGCATTTGTTCCAGGTAGATGCTTAGACCAAATCAGAAACGCAATTTGTTATCCAAATCTAAATGTAAAAATCGTGGTTTCTCATGCGGGGTTATCTGTGGGTCCAGATGGCGCTAGCCATCAACAAGTAGAGGATATCTCTATAATGAGATCATTACCAAATATGAGAGTTTTAGTTCCTTCAGATTCTATTACAGTTAAAAGTTTGATAAAACAAATAGTGGATATTCCGGGTCCGTTTTTTGTGAGATTGGCACGCCCATCAACACAAGAAAATTACTCTGCCAATTCAGAATTCAAAATTGGCAAGGGCAATGTCTTAATAGACGGAAACGACCTGACTATGTTTTCCTGTGGCACCATGGTGTCTTCTTCTATACATGCCAGCATTATCTTAAAAAAGGAACACGGTATTAACTGTAGGGTTGTTGACATGTACTCAATAAAGCCCATTGATAAGGACCTTATAATTAAATGCGTTAAAGAGACCGGGTCTATTGTTTCGGTTGAGGAGCACAGCGTTATAGGTGGGTTGGGTTCTTCTATATCTGATGTCACTTCTGAACACTGTCCAACTTTTGTTAAAAAATTGGGTATAGATGATGTATTTGGTGAGTCTGCACGAGATGATGAAATAGATCAATTGTTTGATAAATATGGTTTGTCTCCAAAAGAAATAGTAAAGAATGTGATTGAACTAAAAAAAAGCGATAGAAAATGAAAATATTTTTAGATACAGCTAATTTTGAATCAATACAAAAGTACATGGAACTTGGAATAGTGGATGGGATTACCACAAATCCTTCTCTCCTCTTTAAAGAAAACAGTGATCCAATTGATGCTATGAAAAAAATTGTCAAACTGGTCGAGGGTCCGGTTAGTTTGGAGGTTGTCGCAACTGATTTCAACGAGATAATGGATGAATCGTTAAAGCTTGCCAGTTATGGTGACAATGTTGTTGTAAAAGTTCCAATGACTGTTGATGGTTTGAAGGCTGTAAATACTCTAACCAAAAAAAACATTAAAACAAATGTTACGTTGATATTTTCCGCAAATCAAGCTTTACTGGCATCAAAAGCCGGTGCAACCTATGTTAGTCCGTTTATTGGCCGACTGGACGATATCGGGCATGACGGATTAACTTTGATAAGTGATATAGTACAAATATTTTCTGGGTATGATTTTTCCACACAAGTACTTGTTGCCAGTATTCGACATCCTATCCATGTGATCGAATCCGCAAAGCTGGGTGCAGATGTTGTTACTTTGCCACCTGAAATACTTCAAAAAATGATACATCACACACTCACTGATAAGGGTCTGGATATATTTTTAAACGATTGGGCAAAAATAAAAAAGGGATTTCCAAATATAGCATTTTGATTAATGCCTGTTTTTTCCTTTTGCACTCTTGTCAAATCCGCAAATCAACTTAATATCAATAAGCCAAGTACTTTTTTTGGTAAATCTTGTAGCCTTTTTTTGGATAGTGTTAGGGTTTTCTCGTAGTTTAAATATTTTAAATTAAGCCCTATCCCTATTGCATCATTTGTATCGGATCCTAAACCTATCGCGATCATTCTTATCCCGTATCTTTTGTACGATGATACTGTAGATCTAACGGCATTCATATCGGAGGGTTCTCCATCCGTAAGCGTAACAAAAATATCGGGTTTAAACGAATTGATGGTTGGTTGTAATATCTTGTATACTTCTGCTAGGGGTGTTCCCCCTAAAGGTTTAACTTGCATTAATCTTTTTGCATAAAATGAACCCCATCTAACATTTTGAGGCTTAATTATCCAGCATTTAATGGCTCTAGATTCTGTGTTAAATGCATAAAGGGTGAATTTAATATCGAGATACTCTAATCCTTCACAGAGAGCAACAGCCGCTTTTTTGTATTCAATCTCATTGTCTTCTATGCTACTTGAAAGGTCCAGCAGTATTGAAATCTTGACATTGATAGATATTTTCTTGTCGCTTATGAAAATTTTTGACTGTTTCTCAATATGATTTTCTAATTCTAGTTCTTCACCTTGATAATCATATTTTTCTTTCCATCCTGATCTCCATTCTTTTAATGCGGTTTTTGTTTTATTGATTAAATTGTAATCGTATATTATGCCTTCGTCTATGTCTGTGCTATCATACGGTACGGTAATGGAGAGATTCTCTGTAGTATCATAACCTTTGTTGTCATTTTTTTTACTTTCTTTGACAAGAGTCTTGTATTCTTCTTTAACGTCTTTTCCCTGTACTATTTCTTTTTTTACTTTTTCTAATTCAAATTCTTTGTCTTTTGCCTTTACGATTTTTTCAATTTGACTTGATAGTTCCTCCTCATGACCTGTGGATAGGCCGATCTTGTTTTTGGGCATAACGATGGGAATCGGAGGCAGAGACATCAGTGAATCTAATTGTAGTATTTTTATTATCTGTCGTGTCTCGCTTTCGAGCCATTTTTGATCTGATACAGGGTCTAACAGTTTACCTCTTTTTTCATATTTGTTGATATACTCTTTAATTAAATTTTTGGCATATTCTGAGGCTTTTAGTATCCTTTCATTCTCGCCACCGTAGATTTCTCCTTTAATAAAGCCGGTTAAAAAAAACTGAGAGAAAGCTTCAATGATTTTTGACTTTCCATGAAGGGTATTTAAAAGAGGTTTGTTATTGCCTGACAATGCTTCATAAAATATTATTTCTTTGATCATGCCCCTCCATTCTTCAAGTCCCAAAACTTCCACTCTTTTGGTTTCTATTATGTTAAAGATATTTCCAAATACTATGTCTGTATCATATATTTTAAAAGAATATCTTAATCTCATTGATTCATACCATAATAATGTTCTCCATTGCCTGTATTTTTGAAATGTATTGCCATGGAAATAGTCTAATTGAGGCACCATTATTTTGTTTTTGTCTAAATTTGTAGTGGTTTTATTTTCCCTTGAGATTGTGAGGGTTACATTATCATGATTTGACCAACGTCTCGCTAAAAATGTGGATATGTCTATTAAAACGTCGTTTCTGATTCGATAATCCCCAGCATCTAGGTCTTTCTCTTTTGTTCCTCCTTCTTTATTATTTATGTTCCAAAAAATAGACAATTTATTTCTGCTCTATTAAATGAAGATTGAAGTTACCATGTCCATCGCTTTTCTGTATTCTATTTCTCCCCACTGGTGGTATACATTTGCAAATACTATTTCTGCAGCATCTTTTGGATTGGTGTTGTCAGTGACAAGTTTTGAAAATGCTATGGTTTCTCTTAGGCTGGGACTATAAAAAATCTCTTCTAATGACGCTGCTTTCCTTAAATTATTAGCCAATTTAATAGCACTTTTAGTTACTTGTTCATAGTTATAATTTAAGTTTACATGTTTTTTTATTATTTCTAACTCTGTTTCCTCTGGGGGGTAATCTAACATTATTCTAATTGGAAACCGGCTTATTATTTGGGGGGGTAATTCTTTTGTTCCCACATGAGATAATGGGTTTATGGTGGCTATTGAAAACCAACCCTCTTTTGCTTTGATGACCTGGCCTTCTGACTCTTTTAATACTATTTGTTTTCTGTCATCCAATGCTTCATCTAATCTTAGTAATACATCTGGCTCGGCTGCATTTAGTTCATCCAAATAGAGTATATTTCCCTCAGTCATTGATCGAACCAAGATTCCGTTTACAAAATTTATTTGACCATTATCAATGGTGTTTGTTCCAATCAAATGTGATTCCCTTGTCCTTAGGCTAAAATTGATTGATAGCATTTCTTTGTTTATCTGATTTGCAAATTTTCTTACCAACGTGGTTTTGCCGGTACCCTTAGGTCCAATAATCAACACAAATAATCCAAGATTATAGGCTTTGTTAAGAATAGCTAGAGCATTATTCCAATCGAGATACTCTATATTGTTATTGTTATTGTTATTGTTATTATTGTTAGTTCTGATATTATTTTGGTTGGAATTGGCTGCAAATATCAATATAAAATTTCTCGATACTTATCTAATTAATATATATATCGCATATCTTTCCAATAGAAAAACAGACTGGACTATATCGTCGCAAATAAATCAATTTTGTAAAGAAGTTTTGATTCTAATGATGTCAATCAAAAAGGTGACTTACAGGCGTAGTCTTCCGTCCGCATTTATTATGGATAGGAATTCGTTTTTTGTATTAGTATTATCTTTAAACACTCCATCCACTGCAGATGTGGTAAATTCTGCGGTGGATGATTGGGTCCCTCTTGCAAATACACACGTATGGATGGCCTTTATCACAACCCCTATTCCCTTTGGCTCAAGCCTGTTTTTGATTTCTTCCAGAATTTGATGGGTTAGCCTTTCTTGCAGTTGTGGCTTGGAGGAAACTTTATCTATGAGACGCTGAAATTTTGAGAGCCCAAAAATCTTTGTATCTGGAATATACCCTATTGCAACTTCTCCAAAAAATGGGAGGAGATGGTGTTCACAGAAAGAGAATAATCTCAAATGATTTCCTATTATCATGTCGTCATTGTCAGCTTTGAATGTAGTAAATTTTTCGTATAGTCTTTTCCTTGAGAGTTCATCACCAAATGATTGTAATCTTTTAGTTGTTTCTTTATTGTATTTACCAACTTCCCCGCCAATCAATTGATAGTATCCATTTATTATGCTATCAAATTCCAATGAGTTCTTTTGATGATAATTATGGTCTAATTTATTTTTATCAAACGTGTATTCAACCATTTTTGATCTATTTTGTATTGAGGATGTTATACATTGTCAATTAAAAATACTTTGTTAATCTGTTTTGTTTTTATTTTATTTAATATTTGATTTGTGCTAGTATCCATAATAAGCTTATTTCTTTGATATTTTTATTATATATAATAATATTGTAAAATATTACAATATCCTTTAAAAAGTAGAATATATCTTTTCTTTTCATGACAATACTTTGATTGTTTCATGTAATTATACAAATTAAATTGATGACAAACCTTTGAATTCAAAATAAAGGTTATTTAAAAAACTTGTACATTCTAAATTAATCATATAACAATTAAATTAAAATAAGCTAAATGTTTCATTGTGGTGTTTTATTTTAGTTGTAATAATAGTGAAGAAATAAAAGATTGTGCAGATCTTGTTGATGCGGGCTCTATTATAATTTACCCTACAGATACTGTGTATGGAATAGGCTGTGATCCTTTGAATGACGATTCTGTTCTAAGACTGTTTAAAATTAAAAATCGGCCATTAAAAAAACGACTGCCTATATTGGCAAGCAGTGTTGAACCACTGGCGAATTTGGTCAAAATTACGAAAGAGGCAAATATATTAATAAACCACTTTTGGCCAGGTCAATTAACGTTGATATTGAAATTAAATAATGATTCTTTGACGTCCAAATATGCTTTTGATAATACTGTTGCCGTAAGAGTTCCAGATAATTTATGCATTACTAATTTAATCCAACTGACAAGGAATAAATTATTGGTTGGAACTAGCGCTAATTTATCCAATCATTCTCCTTTCAGTAGTTTAGATGATCTCAAAACCAGCAACTTAAAAGGTTATGATGCGGTAATTGATGGAGGTAGGCTAAATAGCTTACTTTCTGTATCGACCATTGTAGATCTTGTTGATACTAGTGATCCAAAAATAATTAGGGAGGGTTTGGTTTCAAGAGAAAGGATTTTTGAAGTTCTAAGAGAATACTCCTAAGAAAAAACAAAAAGTGATATACCGTGGAGTTTAATTTTATTGCTACAACGTTTAGATACAGAGAGGATGTTCTTATTGATGAGTTAGGGGAATTATTTGCAGAGTTTGGTGATTTGACTGCTACTATACGTACAACAAGCATAGATGGACTTGTTATGGGAATCTGCATGAAAAACCCTGTGGATTTTGTATTTTTTTTACGAGAAAAGCTAAAGGATGTGCCTTGGGAAATAAGATATCTCTTAAGATTTGTTCCAATTGAACAGGTGGTACTAACTGATGTTTCAGAAATAAAAAATGTGTCCATAGAGTTAATGAAAAAAATACCTGCTAATGATTCCTTTAAAATTCTAATTGAGAAAAGACACACCAATTTAAAAAAAAATGACATTATAAATACAATAGGGCCATTTATATCCTCAAGAGTAGACCTAACAAATCCTGACTGGATTCTTTTAATAGAGGTAGTTGGAAGGTATACTGGGCTCTCTATGATAAAAAATGGTGTCTTGTTTAGCTCAATGATCGAGAGACGAGCTTTTGAATAATCAAATTTGCCTGTTACTTTTGAGCAATCTATGAATATTTTTATCTCAAAGCTAATGCAGATCTTTCTATTAGGAATTTTTGAAATCTTTGGTCATCTATTATAAAAGCAGTATCGAAGCTTTTTATGTCTTTTTGAAAAAAAAGGTTAACGATGTGTAATTTTTTAGACTCAGAAATTTGGATTAGATCATTATTTTCTTTTCCATGACTTTTTAAATCCATATATGCACGCTCTATATTTGAGCCACATTTGGAGAATAAAACGCATACAAAGTTTTCGTTTTTGTTATCGTTTAGAATTTTAAACGCATTCAGAATTTGATTAGTATAGCAAATCCTCAATAAGAATTCTACATCAAAGTTGTTTATTTCCGTATGCACCTTAAATTTCATTTCTTCATTGATTATTTTTACGATTCCAAAAATGTGTTCCAATCCAAAGACGATATTTGAATTTACAATTGCAATGTTGGTCTCCTTGTGTTTCGATTTGAGACTATCATACAAGTTCTTTATGTTGTTATCCAAAAGAGAAAAACCTTTAACCAATACTTTTAATTCTCCGTAGTTATGTATGTCTGTGATGTTATTAGATTTGCCTTTGTTTTTGCCTTTGCACAATTGTTAATTTGTTATTCATTATTGATTTTTATATTTTTTACGCAAAAATAATTATAAAGTTTTGATACGAATTGTATATATTGAAAAGCAGTGGATTGGGTAAACCATATTGGAGGGAGGTGATTGGCGTACTAAAAAATATTATTCCTGTATATGACAAAGTAAATAGTGTTATTTCACTTGGTAAAGATAACAATTTTAGAAAGGAAGGCATTATAAAAAGTACTGTACCTGGAGATGTTATCCTTGATGCTGGATCTGGATACGGCAATATGTCGAAAACAGTAATGGAAAACGTTTCGGCTGATGTCACCATATTTTTTTATGATCCTATTTATGAAATGCTAGATAAAGTCAAAGATAAATTTAACATAGATGATAAACCATTTAGTTTTTATTCATGCAGTGGAGTGTTTGAAAGTATTCCTTTTAAAAGTAATTCATTTGATGCCATTTTATGCGGCTATTCTCTTCGAGATGCTATAGATCTGAATATTGCAATCCAGGAACTGCATCGGGTCCTAAAAAAAGGCGGCAGGTTGGTTATTGTTGATTTGGGAAAGCCTGATAATGTTGTTTTTCGATTTTTAGTTTCTATATATTTGAAGTATTTCTTGGCAATATTGGCATTTATGGTTGCTGGAAAACGCGGAATTCAATTCAGAACCCTATATGGAACTTTTTTGAAATGGCCAAAAAACCATGAGCTAAACTTTATGTTATCCAAATGTTTTTCCAAAATTGATTTTAAGAAAAAATTAATGGGTGGTGCAATTGTTGTTGTTGCGTATAAATAAAGCAGAATCATTTGATTTTATGTCGCACATAAAATTAATATCTCTATGAATTGGTTTTTATTAACAACCCTTGTAATGATCTTTTACAAGACTAAGGAAAATTTTTAAATCGTACGATTTAAACAGTTTTTTATTGACACATCAAAATAACGTAAAATCAATATTTGAGGATGCTTTTAAAAATCATACTCATGTAGTTACAGAAGAAACCGCAAAATCTATTCTAAACTTGTATGATATACAAGTACCAAAGTTTGCTTTAGTACAAGATGTTGAAACGGCTGTAAAAGAAGCTAATTCTATTGGCTATCCACTTGTTGCTAAAGTGGTTTCTCCGCAAATTTTGCATAAAACGGATGTTGGAGGGGTTAGAATTGATCTTAAAGACGAGGAGCAGGTAAAGTCCGCATTTAATGATATGTTTGAACGTCTTTCAAAGCAATATGATGTAAAAGGTATTTTGCTTGAGAAAATGGTTCCCAAAGGTGTTGAAATAATTGTAGGTTTGCAAAATGATTCTCAATTCGGCCCTGTTATGATGGTTGGATTAGGGGGCATATTTACTGAACTTTTTAAAGATGTGTCTTTTAGAGTTCTGCCAATCACAAAAGATGATGCATTGGAAATGATAGAAGATCTCCAAGGTAAAATGTTACTAAAAGGCTACAGGGGCTCTCAGCCAATTGATATGGATATCCTGAGTGAGGCTCTTGTTAATATAGGAAAATTGGGATTTGATATCTCTCCTTATTACGAAAGCATTGATTTTAATCCTGTTATTGTATATCCTGATAGTTATTATGTTGCTGATGCAAAAATCTTGTTAGCTGCTAATCCAAAATATGATGTTGTGTCGATTGCGCAGCCAAATTCGAATCATATGGATTTGTTCTTTAATGCCAAGTCTGTTGCATTAATAGGTGCTTCTCCTGAGGTTGGTAAAGTTGGCAACTCTGTTTTAGAATCTTTAGTAAAACATGACTATAAAGGTAAAGTTTATCCTGTAAATGCTAAAGGCTACCCTGAAATTATGGGAATAAAAGCATACGGGAGCCTTGATGAAATATCCGACCCTATTGACGTGGTAGTTGTTACTGTTGACCTAAAATTTGTTCCTGATTTGTTGAAGATAACCGGAAAAAAGGGGATTCACAATGTGGTTATAATTTCAGGTGGGGGTAAAGAACTTGGTGGCGAGAGAGCCGAAATTGAACAACAAATAAAAGATTTGTCGTCTCAATTGAACATCCGAATTATTGGCCCTAATTGTATTGGTATGTTTAATGGGGCGAACAGACTTGACTGTGCATTTCAAGGCCATGAGAGAATGTTGAGGCCAAAAAATGGCAATGTTGCTTTTCTTTCTCAGAGTGGCACCATTGGGATTGCATTTATGGAACATTCTTACCCATTTGGTATGAGCAAAATGATTTCCTATGGTAATAGATCTGATGTTGATGAAGCCGATATGATATGGTATTTGTCTGAAGACCCACAAACAAAAGTTATTGGTTTGTATGTTGAAGGGCTAGGAGATGGACGAAAATTTATTAGCACTGCTAAAAAGGTGATATCGGAAAGAAAAAAACCAATTGTGGTGTTTAAAAATGGCAGAACAATTCGGGGTGCAAAACAAGCCGCTTCCCACACTGGTTCATTAGGTGGAACATTTGCAGTTGTTAAGGGCGCATTTTCACAATGTGGGATTATTTCTGTAGATAGTTATGATGAGTTAACTGCCTCATTAAAGTCCCTTTCATGGCAACCTGTTCCTAAAGGTAATAGGGTTGCCATGGTCACAAATGGGGCTGGACCAATAATTGCTGCCATTGAACAATTTGAAAGACTTGGCCTTCAAGTAGCAAATTTAAGCAATCAAAGCATAAGCTCTTTTAAATCTCATTATCCTCCTACTTATGTAATCGGAAATCCTTGTGATATTACTGGATCAGCAAATGCTGCTGATTATAAATTTGCAGTTCAGACCTTTATGGATGACCCTAATGTTGACATTATAATGCCGTGGTTTGTATTTCAGGATGATCCCCTGGAGGAAAATATAATAGAAGTCCTTTCGGAATTTAACAAACAGAGAAAAAAACCTATTTTGGTAGGTGCTTTGGGTGGACCATTTACTCAAAAGATGGCTAATAAATTAGAAGAAAACCAGGTACCTGTTTATCAGTCTGTGAATACATGGACAACAGCTGCAGGTTCCTTGGCAAAGTGGTCCGGTTTATCTAGCAAATAATTCTACTCTTTTTTTTATGCACGCTTTGGAAAAACTTAATAGACTTAATTATCTAATATAGACTATCATGGAAAATGCTCAACAATCTCAAATAGTCGATGTAACTCCAAAAGCTGCTGAAAAAGTTATGGAGTTTATGAAGCAAGAGGGTAAAGACAGTCTATATTTAAGGGTATACGTAACAGGAGGAGGATGTTCTGGATTATCTTATGGTATGGGTTTTGAAGAAAATCCCGATGAGGATGACGTTGTTTTAGAACAAAATGGCATCAAAATCTTGGTTGATAATTATAGCCAAAAGTACCTTAAAGGTGCAAATGTTGACTATATTGAAAGCTTGATGGG
Organism: Candidatus Nitrosocosmicus sp.; assembly: GCA_046715515.1. GTDB lineage: Archaea > Thermoproteota > Nitrososphaeria > Nitrososphaerales > Nitrososphaeraceae > Nitrosocosmicus. The sequence continues at coordinate 7,642 of JBKJYK010000182.1, read as the reverse complement.
TTCCGGATTTAAAATAGGAAATCCTAATGTTACAAAAAGCTGTTCATGCGGACATTCTTTCTCTACCGAATAAATAAATTTAAATTAATAGAATAAATTAATTTTTTATTTGTTAAAAAATATTTTTTTATTAAGGCCAAATACCCCTAATTTTTATAGCCTCTGCTACTCTATTTACCGCTAATGCAATACTTGCAGTTCGCATGTTCGTATCATATCGGAGATGCATATCATAAACTTCACCAAATGCTTTTGTTAATATGTTGTCCAGCCTCTCGTTTACATAATTTTCAGTCCAATATTCTCTCCTTAAATTTTGCAGCCACTCAAAATATGAAACGGTGACACCACCACTGTTTGCAAGAACATCCGGAATTACTAATGTTTTATTTTGATAAAGAATTTCGTCTGCTTCTGGTGTAGTAGGGCCATTCGCAGCCTCCGCAACTATTTTGGCATTAATTTTTGAAGCGTTGTTTTTTGTAATTTGATTTTCTAAGGCTGCAGGAATTAAAATAGTACATTCTGTAGTCAATAGTTCCTCATTGGTAATTTCTGTTGCACCAGGAAAGCCTTTTACCGTCTTATTTTCAATTTTATATTTGATTAATTCATTTGTATGAAAACCGTTTTTATTTAATATTGCACCCTGTGTGTCTGAAGCTGCTATAATTTTGGCGCCTTGATCTTCTACTAGTTGAGCCGCAAATTGGCCTGCATTACCAAACCCTTGGACCACTGCTGTTGAGTCGTTCATTTGTATGTTTAATTTTTTAGCTGCCTCTCTGACTGTAAATCCAACCCCTCTCCCTGTCGCTTCGGTCCTACCTAATGATCCTCCTATTGATATTGGTTTACCTGTAATAACTTCTGGCTGTACATAGTTTCCTTTTAATGTTGAATATGTATCCATAATCCACGCCATTTCCTCGCCTCCTGTATACACATCCGGAGCTGGAATATCTGTATAAGGGCCAATAATGTCTGCAATCGCATATGCGTATCTTCGGGTAAGTCTTTCGCGTTCCAATTTGGACAGTGCTTTGGGATCACAGATTATTCCCCCTTTGCCTCCACCAAGAGGAATATCTACAATTGCACTTTTCCACGTCATCCACATAGAAAGAGCCATAACTTCTTCAATTGAAACTTGGGGATGATATCTTATACCGCCTTTGTATGGTCCTCTTGCATTATTGTGTTGGGATCTAAATCCTGTAAATACCTCTATATCACCATTATCCATTTTTACGGGTAAAGACACTGTCAAAACCCTTTTTGGTTTTGAAAGAATCTTGTGGATACCGGGATCTAGACCTATTAAATTTGCAGTTTCTTCTAATTGTTTTAGCGCCATTTGATAAGGGTTGTCAGATAAATTGCTGTCATTGCTGGAGTTTGACATATACTAACACACACAAAATAAAATATTTAAGTTTTGGTCTCCGTAATGATGGATAATCGCTTTTCCATTTTTACAATCAATTGTAAAAGAGAACTATGATGTTTTATAATTTCATTAAATAAAAAAAGTTGTTTTTGATTTTGTATCTGAAATTCACGGTAAATTAGGGGGTTTGTTATTTCTATTTGTTATCATTTTTTTCTTTATATTCTACTTTTTCAATTCTCGACATGATTATTATCTGAAATAGAATGCTAAATAATTCTAAGCTAAAGATTGAGTGTATTATTAGAATTCAAATAGACCTCAATTATCCTATTGTTATTTCAGATGATACTATTTTCTGGTAGGAAGAAACATATTCTATTTAATATTTATTAATTAATACTTATCATGAGTTCAAAAAAACCAGAAAAATCAGAAAATAAAAAAGATAGTTCAGCAATGAGTGAAATAAAAAAAATTGAAACTAAGATAAAGGAATTGTCTACTAGTCTCAATAAATTAAAAACCAGGTTTAATACTAAAAATGAGGCTACAAAAAAAGAATAAGAATTATTCACCGTAGCAGAAGCAGCAGGCAACTCCGTGTGTCATGTTATAAAATTTTTATATTATTTTTTTAGGATTGATTGTGATAATGTATATGTACATGCAAAATAAATTATGCAAAGTTAAATGGCCATAAAAAAATCATTTGATGGTGTTAACAACAGAAATAAATCTATATTAATTGATATCGTCTATTATTTTTTGTTCAATTTGATAAATGTTCAATCTATTATATCTTTTAAAGCATTAAAGTCTGTAGAGATACATGACTTTGAGGGTATTCCTGATTTAATTGATAAAATGGTAGAAATTTATTCAAAATCTTATATGGGCCGTAATTTTAGTTTTAGAATTTTGTTACCTCGATCAAAGGATTCGCAAATAATTAACAATTTAGCAAAAAAATTGGGATTACAAATCCAACATGACTTTTTAATTGGAATTAGCAAATTAAAATTAAAACCACAAATTCGTGAATTTAGATACATCCATGATGATAATCGTTTTGGTTGGCTATTAATTGACCAATCTATATATGAGTCCCTGGTTTAACTTTAATTTGTTCCTTTTTTTATGTTTATTTTTTTATTAGGAAATTTTTAACTTTGCAGTGGTGTGTGTTTAATTACTGGAGTGTGTTTTCCTTTAACCTAATCTTTTAGTTTTGGTTTTTGATTTGTGGTTCTACCTTTAATAGTTTGATAATGAGGCTTGTTATTAGCAATCCCAAAAAATAACCACCAAATAAATCGGATAGATATTGCTGAACTAGATATAATTTTGTTATTCCTATCATTGTAGGAAAAAACATCATAAAACCTTTTGCAAAGCAAGGGTGTCTTTTATAAATTAATCCGCCTATAATAAAACTAAATGCTGTGGTAGATGCCAAATGATTAGAAGGATATGAGTAGTTTTGAGCAAAAGGCATAAAACTGTCCTTTTCAAGAGTAAACTTGTCGGGAAGGGTAACAATTGGATTAAAGACATGTGGTGGCTGCTCTACTGCAAAAAAGGGTTTGGCATATGTTACTACAATTGTAATTGTAACTAGAGAAATTAATAGTATCATTCCAAATTGTCTTGTTTTCTTGATTATCGTTAAAATAAACCCCACAATTATTAGATTTATTGTATCTGAAAATGTTGTTATAATTATGATTGATATGTCACTCTGTTCGCTCCTGGGTATTTTTCTAAAAAAATCTGAAATAAAATTATCCAAATCTTTTGTTAAGCCCGTGAAGGCCAATACTGTTATTATTACAAAACAAAGCAAAAATGCTAAAATATATGATTTGTTTATCGCCCAAAAAGGGTTGTAACTTGTGCCATTATTATTTTCTGGTTTATTCATATTTTATTTTTTACAATTCTTTTTCTTCAATGAACCACTTCTATAAGATGCACTTGAATTTGTTAAAAAACTTTTGATTCTTCTTTTAACTTTTCTGCAGAATTAGGATCTTTGTCTGTGTAAAATTTTATCATTCCAAGTTTTAATACTTTTAAAGATAATAATGCACATTTTATTCTGGCTGGACCTAAATTAGTTAAACCTATATTTTCAAGAATATCGTTTTTTGTAATGTCTTTGATTGTTGTCAAGGGCTTATTTGAAACCATTTCAGTAAGCATTGAGGCGCTGGCTTGACTTATGGCGCATCCTCTTCCATCAAATTTAACATCCTTTATGGTGTCGCCTTCTATTTTCAAATCGATGGAAATTTCGTCGCCACATAAAGGGTTACTATCATGTATCCTTACGTCTGGTTCTTCTATTTTTCCTTTATTTCTGGGATTTCGATAATGATCCAATATCATTTCTCTATAAATGTCTTCGCTCATACCTTGAATATTCTCCTTACATGATTTAAAGCATCTACAAATATATCAATTTCTTCCTTTGTATTGTAAATATAAATACTGGCTCTTGAAGAGGCAATAATGTCTAGTTTTTCCATCAACACTTGAGCACAATGGTGTCCAGATCTTATTGCTATTCCAAAATCGTCTAAAATTGTGGCACAGTCATGAGGGTGAATTCCCTCAAGATTGAATGTCACGAGCCCTCCTCTATCCATGACACACTCGGGCCCATAAATTTTGATGCCTTTAATGTCTTTGATGCTGTTATAAAGATATTTTATCAGATCTGTTTCATGGTCTCTTACATTCTTCATTCCTATTCTTTTTAGATAATCTATTGCAACATTAAACCCTATTACATCTGCGATATTTGGAGTGCCTCCTTCGAATCTATACGGCAAGTCATTAAAGACCGTGTTATCTTTATGTACTTCTCTTATCATATCTCCTCCTGTAATAAAAGGGGGCATTTGTTCAAGTATCTCTTTTTTTACATACAGTATTCCCACTCCTGTGGGCCCTAACATCTTGTGGGCAGAAAAAGCCAGAAAATCACAATCTAGGTCTTGGACATCTGTATGCATATGTGGCACAGACTGGGCACCGTCTATTACAACTGGCACTTTTTTTTCATGGGCTATTTTAATAATCTCCTTGGCAGGGTTGATTGTTCCTAATACATTTGACATGTGGCTCAGAGAGACAAGTTTAGTGTCCTCTTCATCTTTTAAGAACTTTGAAAATGTTTCTAAATTTAAATATCCGTTGTCATCAGTATCCGTATAATTTATTTTTGCTCCCTTCTCATTAGACAACATTTGCCATGGGACAATATTGCTATGATGTTCAAACTCGGTTAATATAATTTTGTCTCCTTTTTTGATGTTGTTTTTGCCCCATGTATATGCAATTAAATTTATAGATTCTGTAGTGTTTCTTGTAAAAATAATCTCTTCAGAATGCCTGGCATTTATAAATCGTTGAATATTTAATCTAGTCTTCTCGTATTCTTCTGTAGCCTCTTCTGCTATTTGATAAACTGCCCTGTGAATATTTGAATTGTATTCCGAATAATATTTGCAAATCGCATCTATAACTTGTTTAGGTTTTTGAGTTGTGGCGGCATTGTCCAAGTAAATCAATTTTTTTCCATTTCTTAACTTTCTTTTTAATATGGGGAAATCTTGTTTAATTTTATAAACATCCAAAAGGGCTTGCATACTATTATCTATTTCTTTATTTTAAGATATAAACCTAATATATTTAGTTTCTCAAAACAAGTAATTATGATAAAACCGATATTTGTTTAATTTTTTGTTACTCTTATTTCTTTATCATAAAGCCAACATTTGACTATGTTGCCTTCTATATGTATGTCTGGAGGGTCATTTTCACACATACCAAAAGCATATGGACACCTATCTCTAAACCTGCATCCTTTTTTTATATTCAGTAAATTCGGGGTATTTCCTAAAATAAACTGGATTGGTTTTTTGGCTGAATTGATATGCGGAATTGATTTTATTAGAGCTTGAGTATAGGGATGCAAAGGGTTGCCTAGTATTGTTTTTATGTCTGATATTTCTACTGCCTGGCCAGCATACATTATCATAACTCTGTCAACTAAACTCGGGATTAGGGATAAGTCGTGAGTTATTATGATTATTTTCATTTTTTTTGTATCTTTCATTTTTTTTAGAAGTCCTATAATCTGTGCTTGTGTTACAACATCCAAAGCAGTTGTAGGCTCATCTGCTATCAATATCGATGGCTCTAGCAATAGGGAATTTGCAATTACAATTCTTTGTTTCATTCCTCCACTTAACTCGTGTGGATATCTTTTAGTTGTCTTTTCAGGATCAAGTCCTACTGCAGATAACGCATTTTTTATTGCGGAATCATATGTACCACCATCTTTAATTTTGTGAACTTTTAAAATTTCTTTCATCTGTTTTTCAATCGAAAAAACGGGATCTAAACTGTTCATTGAACCTTGAAAAATCATGGCAATTTCTTTCCATCTGTAAACCTCATCAAACTCTTTTTCTTGAATCTTAGAGATATCCTTATCGTTAATTTTTATGTTTCCTGATCGAACAATTCCATTATGTGGTAATGATTTAATCAATGCGAGCCCTAATGTGCTTTTACCAGAGCCAGATTCACCTACTATCCCAATTGATTTGCCTTCTAATACTTCAAAAGAGATATTTTCAACAGCAGTTAAGGTACCTAATTTAGTTATGTAATCTACAGTTAGGTTGTTTATTGCAATATCCTTAGTTTTTGTATCTTTGTTACTCATATTGTTTTCTACCTACAACATTATCACAATTTCATTTTGGTTAAAGTATTTTTTTGTATTTCATATTTTTTTCTTTCTTTGTTTATTGTGTACGATGAATACCACCCAAGTGATATTTAAGTTCATACCATGAATATAGATAACTTTGCAAAATAATCTATACTGTAAAGGATCACTATTTTATTAAATAATACTACCTGTTTATTTATAGTGTTATGACGGAGTTTCTAATAACATGTGTTAAAAAAAATGAAAATGGCGCAGTTGTACAAGTGGGGATAGATGGTGCCATATATGACATTGAAATCATTGCCAGTGAAATTTGGAATAACAAAAATAGTTATTTTACTAATGCAATGGGCAATAGGGTTAAAGTTTTTGCTTTTAGGCATCCTGAAACAAACAAACCCTATCTGAGTACAAGTACCAATATCAAGTTTCCAAACAGTTTAAATTATTTACCAAGATGTACGTGAATATTTTTTTATTTGATAACGCATATATTATAAGAAATTATTTATAATGATTGTTAAACAAACTTTATCATTCAAAGTCTATTATTTTACTATCCTTTTAATAAAAGTTAAGATATTTAAGGGTTAAGCGCACCTTAATTTAAAGTGAAAAGAGATATTGAAAACACCCATTTGTACTTTTGATGCTAAAACCGGTATACTGTGTAATATGTGTGAAAATAAACTAAATACTGGCCAAATAACGAAATCTGATGTTGATGGTTCTATAATCCTTACAAAATTGGCGCAAAAAAACCCTGAGATTGATAAAATGAATTTGATAAGTTCAAAAGAAATAGATGATGAAATAGTTTTAGTTTTCAAAAGCTCCGATGTTAGAAGGATTCGTTCAAATGCTAAATTATTTGATTTAATTCTCAATACATTTAGGAAAAATGTTTGGATAGTGGAATCTGATTCTAACGATAGGCGATTTTTAGAAAACTTGTTTTATCCTATAGGAATCGATAATGTTAATTTTTTATGGCTGCCAGATGGACATAAGCTAACAAGAGTGGTTATAGATAAAAAAATAAACAATATGAAAGAAAAAACAACTGATTCCATAAAAAAAATATCCCTGTCACTTCGGAAAATTGATTTGATTATCGAGACGCAAGCATGAGTGTATGATTTTCTATTGAAGATAAAGATAAATGAATTAATAAATAGAAAATAACAAATAGTTGTGAACCCCAATAAATTCAAAAAATTGTTAACAAGGACTCATTTTTCGAAAGATCTAAAACATTTACAAAATGGATCCGATGTACGAATTGCTGGGTGGATTGAAGATTTTCGGGACATAGGGAAACTTGGTTTTTTGACATTAAGGGATGTAACGTGTGCTATTCAAGTTGTTCTTTTGGGGCCTAATTTGGAAAAAGCAAAAACTATACCTCGGCAAAGCAGCATTCTGGTAGTTGGTACAATAAAACCCACTAAATCTCGGGAATTCGAGGTTGAGGTTTCAGTAAAGGAAATCCATGTTTATTC
>JBKJYK010000181.1:0-3067 GCA_046715515.1 Candidatus Nitrosocosmicus sp. | reverse complement strand
CTGAGATACAGCATGACAAGAACTGCCAACCACATCATTGGAAAAACACTTGAGGATTCACGATGGGTGGTGTTCCCGTGGGAAAAATCAAAAAAAACTGATATAAGTTAGAATGCTACTTGAGATTATCCAACAGGTCCTTTTTGAAGGTTTTTCTGGCCTTGTTTAAATAAACATAAAACAACGATAGTGCAAAGCTAGCTAGTCCACCAACGATAAAGAAAATGTTCAAAGTTACAAGTGACAAGATCGACATAACAAAAGTAATCGATATAAAAATTAAAGACAGCTTCTTTAATTTGTTCATATATAATTATTAACAATAATAATATAAATAGATCTCTATTAGAATGTATTACCCATATTTTATCATTTTAACCGGCTTCACAATATTTACATTGCATAACAGTGAAATCCACTAGAAAGATACAACATGTGTGTCCGTACAGCAGGTTTTTTTATATACACACACATATACACAGCATCAGCATGGAATTGGAAAAATTAAGCATTTGAACAGTTTAGAGAAACTTTATAGAGGCATGACAAAAGAAATCCCTTCCCAAAATGACATACCCCTTCTACATTAACTGTAGGTTGTGCTATATTGGCTGCTTTGTCGCTCCTTTTGCTCCTGCAATCGCAAGGCATATTCTCGAGCCATATTGAGTGCCATTGGTTTCATTGTTTCACAAAACAATTTACATAGGGAGTCATATGTTGATTCGGTTAACGTAATATAGGACTGGTTATAGTTAATCACAAAATTATACCATTGATCTACCATCATTTTGAAATAATCACTTATGGGATTTGTAAAATTGTTGTTTGTAGATATATTACTCATATGAACAATCGAGACACATTCTATAAATAGAGTGTGTTTTTTTTATCTAATAAAAGTGTCTGAAAAGATAAATTTCATATTCTTAATAATAGTATATTTTGGCTTTTTTTTGCGGGTTTGGATAACGACAAGAGAAGATGAAAGCGTCATTATTAAAAGAATTTTTAAATGTATGATAGGTTAATTATCTGCAGCAGTACTTGACAATTTTTATCTTTTTGAAAATGTTAGATGGTTAAATCTTGGCCCCTATAATACTAGACATTCTTAAAACTGGAAGATTTAATGCTATACAAGTATCGTCTTTTTTCATATCTCATCAAAAACAATATCCCTATAACCAAAATCACCTCTAATGATTTGTCCACTATTCCGGCGATATCGACATCTTCAGGGTGGGAGTTTGGGGAAAGAGGAGGCGGAAAAGTTACTGCATACAAATACAGAAAGATCAGAAAAAGAGATCCCACTAGTCCAATATAATTGAGTTTTAGGGATTTTTTATAGTATTGCTTGGTTACAAGCATTTTGTCATACTTTCTAATCTTAACATCAGTATCCTCCGAGAAAATCAGCAACACATAACTAATTCCATACGCAAGTTGAACAGCGGAAGCAGTAATTAAAAATATGCTGTATTCAAGCCTTAGGCCAGCGTGTCCTGGAGATACTGCAAGATGGACAACTGACGCACCAAAAGCCAAAAACAGGACAGAGTATTTTATAAAATCGTTGTTTGAAAGTGGGTTAATCGCCTTGTTATTTCTTCTGCTCCAAAACATCCAAAGCAAAGTAGCACCTAAAACAAAAATAGCAAGAAAAATGGAAATATAAACAACTGTAACAAAAACTGAGCCAAAATTCTCTGTTATCGATACATTAAACACACCTCTTTCACAGTCACAACCAGAATTATCATTTAAGATTGACCTTGCAGGAGGAACGGTGTTAACTATTTGGCTGGAGCCAACATCACTATTCAATACACTGAGAACTATATGATAACTGCCGGCCTTGGGAAACACAAAAGGAACACCAAAGTCACCAATGTCAAGACGGGTCCAAGGAAACACAGAAACCCTTTCACCGGAGTTTGAATAGATTTCAACCATAACCATTATGTCATGTACATCACGTCCAGCATTATCCTGAATACTGAACATAACTTGGGACAATTCATTTGGTTTTGTATATGTGGGTTCTAATTGTTGATTAACATAATATTTGTCACTAATGCCAAATCCTCCGCCATTGTAGTGAGACAGATGATCAAAATGACCTTGGGCATATTGAACAGGAGATTGGGATACTGAAAGGAAGTGGATAAAGATAAAAAGCAGGATAAGAGAAGTTACAAAAACCGATTTATCGCTTTTTTCTTCAAGTATTGTTTTTGAGATCTTAGAGAAGCTAAATAAAGAGAAATTTGTCATCATCATCATCATCATCATACCCAACTAACACACTCATCAATTTTTGCTTGGTTTATTTGGGGAATATTCCACGGAGGGTTTTTTCTCATCAAAGAGAGAATCAGCAGCAGCAGGCGATGGGGAGACATATGCGGAAGATGATTTTAGCCTTAAGTTGGTATAATAAGTGTTTATAACAACAAAAACAAGGCTACTGTACAATGCCAACCCCAATGCCAAATGCGCAGTCACTAAAACGGCATGTAGTTTTTCGGTAATTACGGTAGCGCCCAATGCTATTTGGCCAAAGACCACAGCTGAAGCCACTATTGACAAAACCCTGGTGGATTTCACAGAGTTTTTGCTTCGAAGCACAAATATCATGGTCATCAAAACCAAAAGCCCTGTGGATGCGGCGATGGTCCTATGGGCATACTCAATTAGAAATTCAGGCGATGGAACCAATCCCTGCGGACATAACGGCCAGTCAGGGCATGACAAGCCAACACCACTAGCGCTAACATATCCACCCATAAACATCAAACCAAACAAAACACATAGTGTAACAATAGAGAACAAAAGAACAAACTTATCGTAATTCATCCTTATCGTAATTCATCCTTATTATCAATCAGGCGCAATTTAATTTTAACTAAAAACAAAATAAAGAAGTTTGTGATCAGCGATTAGGCCGTGACAGTGAGTGTTCCCTTCATGAACGGATGGACCGTACAGAAATAGGGATACTCACCGGCTTCTATGGCCGAAGTATCTATCGTCCCAGATGCCCCAGCCATTATGAGACTTG
>JBKJYK010000180.1:0-6695 GCA_046715515.1 Candidatus Nitrosocosmicus sp. | reverse complement strand
ATTTTCTGCTTCGGCCCAAACAACAGAATGAGGACCATCAATTATCTCAGATGTCACCTCTTTGCCTCTTTTAGCTGGTAGACAATGCATAAAGATGAAATCCTTTTTTGCATTCTTAATCAAATTCTCGTTAACTTGGTATAACGGTAAAAAAATGGTATCCCTTTTTTCTGTTTCATCCTCTTTTCCAATCGATATAAAGGTATCTGTAGTTACTATATCCGCTTCTTTTACAGCTTCAACAGGATCATTAGTTATCAAAACATAGCTACCGTTTTTTTTGCTCTCCTCTATTGCAGTATTAATTACCCAATTCAAAGGTTCAAAACCTGGTGGGGTCGATATTTTTACATTAATTCCCAGTTTTGAACACCCTAATAGCAAATCATTGCAGATATTATTACCATCACCGACAAATGCCAGTGTAATGCCATCAAATTTCTTTTTGTATTCATAAATAGTCATTAAATCAGATAATATCTGACATGGATGAAATAGATCAGATAAACCATTTATGACAGGAATGTTTGAGTGTAAAGACAGTTTCTCCAAGTCGCCATGAGCATACACCCTTGCTACAATGCAATCAAGATATAACGAAAGTGTTCTTGCAGTATCCTCTATAGATTCGCCTCGTGACATTTGCAAATCATTGAAAGAGAGGTTAATAGCATTCCCCCCTAACTGCAATATTGCAGTTTCAAAGCTAATTCTTGTCCTGGTGGATGGTTTTTGAAAAATCATACCCAATATTTTACCCCTTAATATTGGGGTTTTTGAAATACGAGTATTTAACGGGTTTTTTAAATAATTAGCAATATCAATAACAGAAACAATTTGTTCTCTCGGTAAATCACAGATACTTAAAACATGTTTATTCAATATTAAAAATGGAAAAATTCTTTAATTTAATGTTTTCAAAAGCGTGGAAAGAATAAAGTAAAAATAGGAGAAAACTAGGGGGTCTTTTTCTTAAGCCATCCAAACAAGCCCTTCTTACCGCTAGAATTAGACTTATTTTCAGCATTTGAATTATTTTCTTCTCCATCATCCAATTTACCCTTATAGTCATTATCACCCTCGAAACCTTCTGGTATAACATCATCCATAGACTTGACATTTAAATCAGAATATGGCCTATCATGTCCTTTGGATTCCAGCTGAGAGATAATTTTTGGCGTTAAATCAGTTGTTTCAAGGGTATCTTTTTGCTCATTTTTTATAATGCTATCCGAAGCAATCGAGTCCACTGCACTTTTATCAACGTTTGGACTAATGGCTACACTAAACTTTGAAAATGATTTTATTGTTTGTATTTCTTCTTCAGGATCATGAGGAACTGAACTTTGTTCTGTTATATAAGAACTTGAAGATATATCATCAGAGATGGATAAAGAGTCGTTACTAAATACAGTATTTATAAATTTTTCTTTATCAAATAAAACTAAATCATCATATCCTTGTCCCATGCCAAGATATATTATTGGTTTAGATGTGATATATGAGATAGATATTGCAGCACCTCCCTTTGCATCGGCATCGGATTTTGTTAAAATGGCACCATCAAATTCGGTATAAGAAAAAAACTCTCTTGCCTGATTAATAGTATCGTTACCAGAAAGCGAATCCCCAATAAATAATTTCACATCAGGCTTTATCACCTTGACAATTTTACCGATTTCATACATGAGATTCTTTGCAGTTTGCATTCTTCCTGCCGTATCAATCAATACAGTATCAACATAATGTTTTTTAGCATACTCTAATGCATCTCGAGCCACAGCAGATGGATCAGCGCCATATCTTTGGGATATAATTTTTATAGAAAGATTCTCAGCATGAGCAGTTATTTGCTCTATTGCGCCAGCTCTATGAGTGTCTGCTGCGGCAATAACTACAGAAAAACCATTTTTTTTTAATAAATTTGCAACTTTAGCAACGGTAGTAGTTTTTCCAGTTCCATTAATACCAAGGAAAACTATTACAAATGGTCCTGCTTTTTTCTGTTTTTTTCCTTGAATTAGTTCCAATAAATCAATTGATCCCGCTTTAAACAATATGTCCCTAAAGTTTTTTTTTAAAGTAGATGCGATAATCTGCTCTGTTGTTTCATTTTTTTGGATTTTCCTACCAACTAAATTATTTTTTATCTGAAGAGAAAGATCATCAATAACTTCTTGTGAAACATCACTTTCTAAAAGAGCAACTTGTAGATCAAAAAGACTTTCGTCCAATTCTTTTTCAGTAAGTTCTTTTTGGCTAATACTTTTAGCAGCATTAAAAAACGCTCGTTTTAATTTATCAAACATACGAATTCACTTACTGCTAATACGCAATATTATGCATTGCCATAGAATTCAGCACAAATAAAGCAAATTAATGAGGATGATGATGACCAGAATGATCCGATGGATTAAAATTTTGTCCTTGCATTTGACCTACATAAGAATTAACAGTATTTTGAATATCCATCATTCTATAAGATATTTGTTGTTTTTGGGAGGATAATTGCTTTGAGGCTGTTTCAAACTCCTTGATTCGTTGCTCAATAAAATTAACCGCATCCTCTTTTTTCTTTTCAATTACTACACCACCGCCAACATTAACAAGAACTTTATTTATAGGGTAAATTGTGCTTTTAACATATATTCCTATACCGAGTGGAATTAATGATGAAGTGTCTGCATCAAGAGATAAATTTTTTATTGCTTCAAACGAATTATGAGATTCTTCTAAGAGTCTATTCAACAAAGACTCCTTGGATACGACATCATTATAATAGGATTCCAATAATTTGGATTCTTGTATCATCTCGTTGATAGAATGTTCTGTCAGATTGCGATTGTTCTCTGCACCTGCTGTTGCCATAATATATATAATTTACTGTCCATATTATAACTTTGACTTCAGAGTCTATATAAGATTATAAAATTAGGTGCATTATATTGATTTAAAAATTCTATCAGAGAGCAAATTAATGTTCAAAAAGAAGTTAAACATATTAATGTGTTTCAGTTGGGGTTTTATATCTATACATAATTATTCGTTTTTCTTTTTTGTTTCACTTTTTGGTTTAAACAGCGTTTTTAATTTGTTTATATTTAGCGTCATCTCTTTAAGTTTTTCCTCAATTTTTTTAATATCATTCATTGCAGATTGGTCTTTTTTATCACTATTTGGTTTTTCAGATTTTTTTGGATTCATGTATTTTGCTAATTGTTAATATTTAAATACAATATGTTTCTTTTTATCAGAAAAAAGTATAATTAAACCTTATGTTAATATTCAAATTATTAAGAATCACAATATATCAATAATTTAATCATCATAATATTAACATTTAATATAAAAACATATCAAATCAAATCGTTCCATTTTCATATTCCTAATTAGTATAATACATCCAACAGAATAAACAGGTAAACAAGAATATATTAATATTGTAAAAAGTAAATCTAATTATTGGTTCAGATTTTCATCAACGGATTTGGAAATATTGGAAGACGTTTAGCTACTGCCATATCAAAAGATAAATCGATTAAATTAATTGGTATCGCAAAATATTCACCAGATGGAGAAACTCAAAATGCTTTAGATAAAGGATATAATGTTTTTGTTCCTAAAGAGCTGAAAGAAGGTTTTCAAAATAAAAATTACAAGATTAGTGGTACGGTAGAAGAAGCAATTAAACAAGCAGACATAGTTATCGATGCTGCAAAAGAAGGTAAAGGTTTTCAAAATAAAAATAAATATTATTCTCCATTAAAGAAAAAAGCTATTTTTCAAGGCGGGGAAGACAGAAATGGAAGGTTTTCGGTAGCTGATATAATTCATAACTCAAGAGTAAATTACAACGAGACACATGAAAAAAACTATGTAATCCAAGGAAGCTGCAATGTAACTGGAATGGGCAGAGTTATTCAGCCACTTTTAGAAAATTATGGCGAATCGATCAAAAGATATGATGTTAATTTAGTTAGAAGGTGGGCAGATTTAGAAGATGCAAAAGAAATCAAAGACTCTGTTGAGTGGGACAAGCAACCTCATCACCAAGATGATGTAAAAGACTTCATACCATCTATAAATTTGTATGTTGATTCATTAAAAGTCCCATCCCGAATGATGCACCTACACCAAATGACAATAAGGTTTAAGGATAAACCACCTTCCAAAGATAAAATTCTAGAAATATTTGATAAAGAGTATGGTGTTGCCGTGGTTGACAAAGCAAAAGGCACTGCAGACATCAGGATGAAAGCCATTGAATTGAAATTTGAACATGGCGATACAGGTATGATTCATATTCATAAGGAGGTTTTAAAAATTCAAGATGATATTGTAAAGATATCCTATTCAGATGATCAAACTGGGATGGTAATACCAGAAAACTACATGCTCATACAATCAATGATTTTAAGAAAATCAAAAGCAGAAGCGTTGAAACAAACAGATAAAATATTTAATATAAAAAAGAAAAGGAAAATATTGGAAGAAGAATTTTAAACATAATTACGACCATTTTAATAAAGCAATAATCTTTATTTTAGGACACAAATAACCACCATACAAAACATTTTCAATTTATGTCCAAACGTTATCATGATGACTTATCACCAAACAAGATCATTTAAAACAGTATTTGACGTTATAAAGTCAATCAAAACACAATACCAAATACAATCCCAAAATTAAGAATCAAAGTTTAATCCCCTTTTTATATTGTAAATAGATCAAGTGTCATTTCACGATGTGATACTTTATTTGTCATTAAATGTAAAAAAAGGGTCTGATATAATTCCTAGTTATTTTTTATGCCAAATATACGGTCAAAATAATCGGAAGGTTCTGACAATAATCCAGAAGAGGTATTCTCACCTTCTTTTATGTTAGCCAAGTTTCTCGCCAGTTTCTTCTTGTATTCCAATTGCATCTGCCTTGCGATCTGGATACGCTGAGCTTGTGGCGATCCAGCACCATGCATAGACTCGGTCAGGTACCCCACAGCATTGCGCCCCATAGTCATATCTTCAATAAGTCGCATTATTCTAACTTTATCTTCGGTCGCAACTCCCTTTTTGCCTTTCAGATATTTTTCTAAAAGAGGTCCAGTCACAGGACTTCGAAAATCTTGTTCTGATGGCATAGTAACCATTAGGGCTCCAGCTATATCTTGGGCAAGGCGTCCAATCTCATATGGAAAACGGGTCACATTGTGTTTACAAACATTTGAAAGCATCTCATCGTTAATATAATTACCAGAGGCAGTTTTATAGGCCTGATGGGAAGAGGCAATTCCAGTTGCAAAAATAGTTTCATTTAGATGAGTCATCTCAATTAATTTATCTTTGATATGGGAAGCATTTGTAATTCCGTTATATTCAGCAGCTGATGCTGCAGCGCCAATTATTACATCCCCAAGCCCAGTCTTACACACATAACTTCGTCTATGATAACACGTAAACCTCTCAACCAAAGTGGCTGCAAAGTCCACCTCACCATCCATAAAAATCAACTCGTTTGGAATAAAGACATCATCAAAAATAATTAATGCCTCTTGGCCTCCGAATTGAGCATTACCTGAATCCAGGTCACCTGGTTCCATGCTCCTAGTATCACAAGACTGTCGTCCATAGATATAAGTAATGCCTTTTGCATCAACTGGAATTGCTCCAACTATAGCATATTCTTTATCTTCAGGTTTTAAACGCATTGTAGGCATCACTATTAGCCAGTGGGAATTTATGCAACCTGTTTGATGAGCTTTTGCGCCTTTAATGTAAACTCCCTTGTCATCTCTTTTTACAACATGTACAAACATATCCGGGTCGTCTTGTTGAGATGGAGACAGGCTACGATCGCCCTTTACATCAGTCATTGTTCCCCCTATAACAACATTTTCATATTGTATCTTTTTGATAAAATCAACTAAACGTTCATGATATTTTGCATTGTGTTTTTTATCAATATCAAAAGTTGTGGAATATAAAGCATTTAGTGCATCCATCCCAACACAGCGTTGGAAACAGGTTCCTGTTTTTTGACCCAATTTTCTTTGCATTCGATTTTGATTCACCAAGTCCTCAGGGCTTTCTACAATGTGTAAGAATCTGTTAACTCTTAACCCGGTTAAAGAGGATGTTGTGGAGCCTAAATCCGGATCATCAACTGCTAAATCATAAGTAGCAGCAAGGGCATTAATTGACGGCCTAATCATAGGATGATCAACTGGTTCTTTCACCAATTCTCCAAAAAGATAAACTTGTAAATTTCTATTTCTCAAACTTTCTATATATTCAGACCCATTTTTAATAGGCATATAGTAACTAACAAAGGATGATATTTGAATATTCGCATAAAACAGATAAAATATTGTTTTAGATAATAAATGCCAAATGTAAAAAAAATTTATCTATACGATTTAGAACCAAAAACATGTATGAATCAAATCAATCAACTTAAAAAAAATATTATCAATGATCTGGAACTATGTGAAGAAGAGGCAGAAATTTTTCTAGCATTGATAAAAGAGGAGAAAACATCATCAACAAATTTTAAAAAACATTTTATTTGGAATATAGAGAAAACGATTGAAAATTGTAAAGAGCTTGAGCAAAAAGGAATGATAATAGAGATAAATGAAAATGAATTTCAGGTTCTTCATCCCAGATTTGCGATAGTAAACAGATATAGAAGGT
>JBKJYK010000179.1:0-3376 GCA_046715515.1 Candidatus Nitrosocosmicus sp. | reverse complement strand
TTGTACAAGTGCCCAAACCCAATACACACGCTTGGCTGTTTCGTCAAATGAAATGAGCCAAACTCAAACCATAAACTAATAAAATCATCATTGGATTTGAACAATGCATGAAAAAAGGAATTACCGAATAGTCACGGTGGTTTTTTATTGGCACCATTCATTTATCCTTTGTTGTTGGTTTTTTATTTTGTATGGACTGATTTGCCTTGTCTTCGCCTTCCTTGATTGACTCCTTAATTGTTTTGGGCGAAAAATCTGCATTTTCATATATATGGGGAAATTGCTCATCTCGCGTTATATAGTAAATTTCCTTTATTTCTGCACCGTGCTCTTGTTTGTATTTCTTGTACTTTCGACGTATTCTTTTAACCTGTTTTTCATCCATTTGTAACTTGTCAACATTATTGTCTACTATTTGGTAGAGTTCTTCGATATACTCTAAATATCTGGTGATTACTTTTGACATTGTTATGTTGTTTTCGGTTTTATCTGAAAATATGATGTCTCTAGCCCTGTGGTGAACTTCTGGTAAACTCTTTGGAAGACTATCTATATTTTTTGGATAGTTCTCCACTATGTATATCCTTTTATCCTTTATTGGCGATGCATCCAAAACTTCCCTCAATGGTGTGTTGCTAAGTAGACCGCCATCCCACGCATACACACCCTCTTCTACTTTTATCCAGGGAAAATTGTACAATGGATAGGCGGAAGTTGCAAGTATGTGCCTAGTGTCTATTTGTTGCTTAAAGCTATCAAAGGTCAAAGATTGCGCATTTAAAACATTTACAGCAGTTAGGATTAAACGGGTGTTTTGGTTTCCGCCTGGTTTTAATTTGCTGTAATCAATATATTTTTCTAAAGTTTTTACTAATGGTGAATGGTCATACATGTAGGTCCATTTTTGGGGTGTAAAGTATTCTGGGTCCTTTGAAGCAAATTCGGTTGACCATCTTGGTTTAAACATTTTTTCATTCCCAAAAATTGCAGAGCTGTAAAATGATTTAATTTGCTTTATTTTTATGTCCTGCTCATTTCTTGCATTGAAATAACTTTCTGGTGCCTCTGATTTGGGCGGTCTATAGGAAAAAAGATAACCCGGTAGTTGTTGACCCATGAATGTGGACCAATAAGAGTATATGGGGGATCTGTCAAAATCAATGAAACTTTCAGATAACTCCAGCCAAAAGTTCTCTAAAAGTTCTTGTGTGTGCTCTTGATTTTTGCTTCCGGCTATGATCGCAGCATTTATGCCCCCAATAGATGTCCCTGCAACAATATCCAAGGGTATGTTGTTTCTTACAACCGCCTTGTAAACTCCACATTCAAAAGCGCCCAAGGAGCCGCCACCTTGAAGTATTAATACATTTTCAATTACACTGTCGTTATGCTGTCTCATGTATGAATTTTATAAACCAACTTGAATCTTATAAACACGCAAATCACATACCCACGGCATTCACTTTTTAGGTCCGGGTGGTGTCATAGTGGGAAAATGATTATTCCGAATTATGTGTGTATAGTGGGAGATGTTCAGCTAATGCTAATTGGTGGATGCATATGCACATGGCAATGAGCATTGTTGGGGATTTGAATATGGATGCTAATGCAAGTTTGAGAAAAAACCATCGCCAATGATTGGTCAATAATGAAATAGGGTGTCGTCACAACCAGTCCTAAAAAAGAAACAACATAATGCATTATGTCTGTTGTTTTGCATTGTATTTGATGTATTTGTGATAAGTATCAACATTCACCACCGTCATCACCACCTAATATGTAACATGTTTTTTGTATTTGTCTTGTTTACATCACTTGAATAGCCATATGATGGTGTATTCAAATATTTATCATAATCTTATTCACTGATGCATCATGTATCCCTATAGTTGAAAATAAATCTAAATATTGTGTTATGTGTATTTGTATTTAAAATGTATTTCAAATCAGTAATTGTTGTTAGTGTAGTTACAGTATTTTCTTTATTGCTAGGAGTATCAGTAATCCTTGCAGAACAACCGTCCAACGCGCAATCAAATACACTAAAAACCTATAATGATGTGCAGGGAAGGTTTGTTGTTCAATATCCTTCGTCTTGGGAAATGGCTCCAAAAAACTCGACATTTCCGTATTATGGGGCTGCTACAGCGATTGTATTCAAACCAACAGATGAAACAGCTAGCCCTTTGGAAAATACTCTATTTAGCATTACACCTATGGATAGGGCAAAATCACTAGACCGTATAACTTTAACGGTAACACCTGATAGTTTGGATAAAACAGTTGCGGATCAAATTGCATTTTTGCAAGATCCTTCCTCGATGTACGGAAGTTTAAATGTTGAAATACTCAAAAACAATGCAACAACTGTTGACGGTCTACCTGCGAAAGAATTGACGTATGTTATTCATGGAATTGGATCATTTGAGATGCAAACCTATGTGATTAAAAATGATGAACTATACCAACTGATATTTCAAACGCCAGAGTCAAAAGTTCCGTATACATTACCGGCAGCCCAATTAATGATTAAAACATTGAGATTCCTATCCTGATTTTTATCTAGATCTTAACGTGTACTCAACTTAATCTCAAAACTTGTTTTTCTTTCCATGATATTGTGCCTATAAATCCTGATTCGCTGCAACATCTATAGATCCTTTGATTCTTTCTAGATATCGCAGTCCATCAACCATATCTTTCTGAATTCTTTGCAATGGTGTATGTTTTCTTTTGTGATCTGTAACACCTTGTTTTTTTACCGCGAGTTGTTGATTTGACATGATGATTATCCATATGTATATTGTAGATTCCATAAATAAGGAGGGTTCATTTTTGCCTACAAAAGCATCCATTTATCTCTGGGATTCTGTTGGAGTCTTTGCTTAATGTGATACTTAATCCTTTAAACTGCATAAAATCTTGGCCTTTTTGCCTCTAGTAAAATTACCTGTATCTTTGGTCAAAATAACATTATAGACTACTAAATTACATTATAGGGAAATCATGGTTTCAAAAACAACAGCCTGAATCTTTTTTATTGTGTCGTAATGTGTCATTCTAAAATGCCTGTATAACGGGTATGCAAATTCTTTCAGATGTGATATTTTGCATCAATTTTATTTATGCATGTCGTCAATAACGAGTCAACGGTGTTACTTTAATCTTGATGAGATTCTGTGCTGTTTTCTGACAGGTTTTTAATGGGCAAGATAAAGGAAAAGGTTGCACCTGCCATATCGCGATTATTCTCGGCCCATATTTTTCCCCTATGTGCATCAACCAGGTTTTTTGAGATATAGAGACCAAGGCCCATACCCTGAAATGATTTGGTAATGAACTTTCCAAAAAGTTTTGGCAGTATTTCCTTATCTAT
>JBKJYK010000178.1:0-2751 GCA_046715515.1 Candidatus Nitrosocosmicus sp. | reverse complement strand
AGCTCCCCCTACTCAATAAAAAACAGTATTGGTTATTGCTAATAAATCATTACTTATTTTGATTGTCATTTGTTTTTTAGTGCCAACTTTGGAAACTATACGATGACATTTTCTATATTATATTCGGTTAACATTGAATATCTGATATAAGCCCTAAATTCTATATGATTTCGCTAGGATCCTTACACTATTTCAAAAATTTTTTGACTCCTTTATAAAATCTATATATGGTTTAATGGTATAAACTAATTAATCCAGCAAGATAATATACCATAATGCAAATTATGGCTATTCTAATATTTGGATTTATTTTATTTTTTTTTAATATGGCAATTAGCACTGAAGTCGATTTTGGTGACGCAAAAACAAGTGATTATATCTCGTATTCTAAACCCGTTTCAAATGAATCAAAAGTGGTAAAGTCATTGGAATCCAATATAGGGCCTATCCAAAACGATGCGACGTTTTCAATAAATAGTTCTAGTGTAAAAGGCTTGATGGTTGTTAAAGTAATTGTTAACGATAAGGATATAGGAAACAAGACTTCTTCTGATTTTAAAATTAACATACATGCGAACGATCCGATTCCTATCTCTTTTATTGGTAATTCGAGTGGAACAAATGTAAAACTAGGGATGGGGATGTACAGTGTCTCACAATCTACCTTTCCTGGATACGTTACAACATATTCTAGCGATTGTTTTGGCGGCATAATGGCCGTTGAAACTAAAATATGTACCATTACCAATAATTATGACAATTCTTCTTCATCTATAAAATAATCGAATAGCAAT
Source organism: Candidatus Nitrosocosmicus sp. (assembly GCA_046715515.1). Taxonomy (GTDB): domain Archaea; phylum Thermoproteota; class Nitrososphaeria; order Nitrososphaerales; family Nitrososphaeraceae; genus Nitrosocosmicus. Next base: position 1,957 of record JBKJYK010000178.1, on the reverse strand, counting down.
GCCGTCTCAAATTCATATTACAGTCCTATACTTTGCCAGTGCAAAGGATGCTACTGGCAAAAGAAGGGAATCAGTTAGATTACCTGAAGATACATCTATTAGAGAACTGTTATTAAAGATCTCATCAACCCATCCAAGAATCAGAAATATCCTAAATAGCATGCAGATTGCTGTGAATTACAAGGTGGTAGATGTTGATGCCATTTTAAAGGAGGCTGATGAAGTGGCGCTTTTACCATCTGTTTCTGGAGGATAGTAAAAATGAGTAATCACAACAATAACACACAAAATACAAACAAGAAATCTAGTTATAATAAAAACTGCAACAGTGATGTTAAGGAAAATGAATATCAGTTTGTAGATCTTGATCCAGGTATTAAAAGAATAACTTTTAAGGAGATTGATGTTAAATCCGTGTTGGATTCCATTAATAATACCGGAGATTTCGGAGCAACAGTAATTTTTATAGGGACAGTAAGAAACTATGGCGATAATGGCCAAGTTATAGGTATTAGCTATGAGGCATATGTAGGGATGGCGGAGGAGAGGATAAAGACCATTGAAATTGAAGTAAAAAAAAAGTGGGATGTTAAGGAAATTAGGGTCGTTCATAGGGTTGGGGATCTAAAGGTAGGTGATAACAGTATTACGATAGCGATATCTACACCTCATAGCAAAGATGCGTTTGATGCTAGTCAATTCATACTGAAAAAAATTAAGCAAGATATCCCAATATGGAAAAACGAGATGTTATTGGATGGTAACACAAAATGGGTGAAAGGGAAAGATTTGCAACGGCAATAGGATACATCCTTTGAGGGGTGTTTTATTTTTTCACGCGGCAAAATCATTTATTTCTATATATCTCGGTATATTTTTAATTGTGTGTTTTATTTGGATGTTGGAATAAACGTAGTCTTTATCTATATTAGATATAATTATTTTTGATAACAGATGGTTTTTAAAACTGGTTCATACCAATCCGTGGATTATGCTTTCGCAAAACTTTATCAGAACATACAGCCGTGTTTGGACAACGCATTAGTTCCGGTTTTTGAATCTAAAGGCTGTGTTTTAAGAGAAGATATTATATCTAATAACAATATACCCCCCTATTCTAGTTCACATATGGATGGATTTGCTTTAAAGTCTGATGACACGATCCATGCATCAGATTCCCACCCAATCACATTAAAAATTCCAAATTGTAAATCCATTTTGGGAGTTCCGCCTTCTGACGTTCTAAAATCCGGTGAATCTTATCGGATTCAAACTGGTGGGTATTTACCTAACCCAACTGATGCTGTTGTACCAATTGAAAACGTAAGGATCGTAGGTTCTGATTCGATAGAGATTATTTCACCAACCAAAAAAGGGAGTTTTGTATACCCTGCTGGAACTGACATTAAAGAGGGGGAAAAAGTTTTATCTAGAGGTCAAGTATTGAGGGCTCAGGAAATGGCTTTGCTGGCATTTCTTCAAATTGGCATGGTACCAATATTTAGGAAACCAATAATTTCGATAATACCCACAGGAACTGAACTTACAGATAATATCGAAGAAAACAAAAAAAGCAAAACCCAAAAGATTATCAATACAAATGGCCCTATATTATCATGCATAATAGAGGAAATGGGCGGAATACCATTGAATTTTGCAGTTACGCCTGACAAAATAAATATTTTAGAAAAGAACATTAAAATGGCTTTAATAAAATCTGATATCGTAATTACCTTAGGTGGATCTTCTGTTGGAGAACACGACATAGTGGAAACAGCAATTAACTCATTTGGAACGCCGGGTGTGTTGGTTCATGGTGTTAAGCTAGATCGTGGGAGAGTATCGGGTTTAGGTGTGATTAATGGTAAACCCATATTTATATTACCCGGACCAATCCAAGGCGCATTGAATGCATTTATTATATTTGTTAGGCCTTTAGTTAGGATGTGTTCTGGAA